>JAPUIP010000001.1 GCA_027296925.1 Candidatus Poribacteria bacterium
TGCCGGCTAATCAAACAGTGCTAGACCAATGGAACGGCTTTCGGTACCTGTGGCACCTCATGCTTACCCAGCTCGGTTATATCGTCATGAGCCTTGATAACCGCGGGACACCCGCCCCTCGTGGACGTGCTTGGCGGAAAATACTCTACAGAAAACATGGGATCCTGCCGGCAGCAGATCAAGCGACAGCTGTCCGTACATTGATCGCTCAAAGACCCTATGTAGATGCAGAGAGAATCGGAGTATACGGCTGGAGTGGCGGCGGCTGTGTCAGCCTGCACCTCATTTTCCAGTACCCCGATTTGTATAAGGTGGCTATGCCCGGTGCCGGGCTCAGCCATCATAAATTCTACACAGCGAGTTTCACAGAACGTTTCCTGGGATTGCCTCAAGACAATCCTGAGGATTATGAAAACACAGCGCCACTTAACATGGTCGAGAATTTGAAAGGCGATCTGCTGCTGATTCACGGTACAGGCGACAATAATGTCCATTACCAAAGCACGGAAGCTCTAATTGAGAAGCTTGTTAATTTGAACAAACGATTTACAATGATGGCATATCCAAATGGTTCCCATGGTTTGGGGAGTTCTCGTGCAACTCAACGCCATCTCTATGACCTATATACCTGGTATTTAAGTCAGAATTTGCCTGCCGGTCCAAGGTAAGTCAATAGTGCGGATTTTGCGGACCAACTAATCATTGGAGACACCAAAATGACTGTGGGATTGGAAAGCGCTGTTGAGATTGTCGGCTGTCATGCCGAAGGAGAAGTAGGGGACGTCATTATTCGCGGAGTAGAGCCGCCACCCGGTGAGTCCATCTGGGAGCAGGCAATGTGGATTGCGAATGATCAGTCACTACGTAATTTTGTATTGAATGAACCGCGTGGCGGTGTGTTTCGTCACGTGAATTTGCTGGTGCCGGCAAAAGATCCCAGCGCGGCCATGGGATTTATCATCATGGAGCCGGAAGACACGCCACCGATGTCCGGCTCGAATTCGATCTGTGTTTCAACCGTTCTGCTGGAGACCGGAATGATACCCATGCGTGAACCTGAAACCCGATTCACCCTGGAAGCGCCGGGTGGCCTCGTTGAAGTCTCCGCGCAATGTCGTGACGGCAAGGCACAACGAATTACCGTAAAAAATGTACCGTCCTTTGCTGATCGGCTCGATGCACATTTGGAAGTTGAAGGCATCGGAACCCTGAAAGTGGACACGGCTTACGGTGGAGATACGTTCGTCATCGTCGACTCGGTGAGCGCAGGATTTGAAATTACGCCCGATGAAGCCCGTGACATTTGTCTTGCCGGAATGAGAATCACCGTCGCGGCGAACGAGCAGCTTGGATTTCGGCATCCGGGCAACTCCGATATTTCGCATATTTCATTTTGTCAGTTTGCGAAGCCCATATTTGAGGAGGCAGGTCAGAAAATCGGTAAAAACGCCGTAGTGGTACGCCCCGGCAAAGTAGATCGTTCCCCGACAGGCACCGGATTATCGGCTCGATTGGCGGTGATGCATGCGAAGGGTGAGGCCCGTCTGGGGGATACTTTGTTGGCCCGTTCCATTATCGATTCTGAGTTCCTCGGGCGCATTGAGGAAGAGCTTTCGATAGGCAGTACAAGAGCGATTCGCCCATCTATATCGGGTCGCGCTTGGCTTAACGGCAGGCGTCAATTGACTCTTGATCCGCAAGATCCCTGGCCGGAAGGCTACCGATTAAGCGATACATGGCCAAAAATGCCGCAATGCTGATCTTACTGGCAGCCAATTGAGTCGGTATCACGACAGAACACGTCTCAGAGAGGATGACTGTGTGGTCCTTCGCGCGATGCAACATCTATTCTTGATGAAACACGGGAAAATATCAGAATCTACGAAAGTAGCCGGTCAACAGGTAAAGTCGGTCGAAGAGAGGTCAAGCTTTCGATGCCAATTGAGAAAGGGTTTATACCTTACCGCTACAGGCGAATCGCCTAATAGAGAAAAGATGCCGATGACGTACGCTCAACAACTGCCCCGCATAGGGCTTCGCCGCGAAAGGGGCGCGCTGCCAGCATTTAACACCGTGTGCCCGAATCCCCCCAGACCACCCAGACCCTCACATGGCCGCGAGTGAATTGTTGGGCTGAGTATGAAAAACACGGATCTCTTCGTTATAGACAATAGAGATGAGATGTAGATCCCCGCAAGAAAGATATTCGCTGAACGGGCTGACGATCTGTGGCCAGAGGTCCGCGAGATATTCGAGCGATGGATCGAGAGATCGTCCATGTTTGTACCCATCGAATTGCCGGAAGTGGCGGAGCAAGCGTTAATGACAGCGATCGACTGACCGCCAGTGGCGTTGGGATAAGCATAGGCCCCCCTGAGCAAAATATCTATTCAACATGGGTTCCCGCGAGATGATCATCTGGCGGGATTTCTATTTCGCCTATTGCTCAGGACATATCGAGATGGCAAGGGCACCATTCCAAGTTATGCAAATATTTGCGTTGATTTCTATATAAATTTATATTTATCAGATATTTATGAAAATAGATTTGTTTTCTATGTGCGTAGAAAATGGACCTATCACGACATTGTGATCTGAAATGGGTATGAGATGATCACTTGACCGCACTATAGATAAGGCCCTTTATTCCTCCTATACGTCAGATGTGCCGTACAACTTTTAAACAGGAGCAGTGAGGCGAGACCAACTAGCGAGGTGCCAGCTCGGAGGGTGTTCCCATGAAGATTACGAACATAGAAGTGATTACGTTTAGAACAACGGCCCGGTCGCGGCCAAGTAAATGGGGCTACGGGGTGTGGGGAGACGAGGAGTTTGAATCGGCGCGGTCGATTACAAAGGTTTCCACCGATGAAGGGCTGGAGGGGTACATGATGGGCGGCGACCGGCGGTATATTGAGGGACCGATCAAGCGGATGCTGGTGGGCGAAGATCCTCTGGCGCGGGAAACGATCTGGAACTGGATGGATCAGCTCTGTACGTTCGGACACAGTTTGCCCGAACACGTAATGGGGAGCGTAGATTGCGCGCTCTGGGATTTGTTCGGGCGGATGGTGGAGTTGCCTGTACACAGAATTCTGGGCGGAGCCCGCGAAAGGGTGAAGGCCTATGCCAGTACGTATCCGAATATAGGCAAGCCGGAGGACTATGCCGAACATGCCCTGGTCTGCAAGGAACAGGGGTACAAAGCGTATAAAGTGCATGCCTATATCTGTTGGAATCCGCACACCTGGGCACCGGCACCGCAGGTTCCGGGGTTTCCCAAAGAGGATGTGGCGGTGTGTAAGGCTGTGCGGGAGGCGGTGGGCGACGATATGGTGTTGATGCTGGATCCGTTCGGTGTGTATACCCTGGAGCAATCTCTGTGGGTGGGGCGAGAGCTGGAGAAGCTGGGGTATTACTGGTTGGAGCATCCGATGGTGGAAACACGGATGGCACCCTACAGGCGGTTGACCCGAGAGCTGGATATTGCGATATTGGCACCCGAACACGTTCCCGGTGGGGTGTTCACGCAGGCCGAATGGGTGCTTCAAGGCGCATCGGATATGCTGCGGATCGACCACAATTACGGCGGTATTACCGGGGCTTACAAGATGGTGAATGTGGCGCAGGTGTTCGGGATTCAGTGCGAGATGCACGGGGGCGGATGGGCAAATAGCCAGATTTTAGGGGCTACGACAGAGGCGACCTGCGAGTATTTCGAGCGCGGGCTGTTGCGCCCGGATTTCGATTATGAAACGCCGCCGCCTTATCTGGAGTCTATTGTGGATCCGATGGATGAGGATGGGAATGTGATATTGCCGCAAACGCCGGGATTGGGGTTTGCGTTCAACTGGGATTATATCAACGATAATTTGATTGAGACTTGAATGGTGGTATGAACAGGCGATTGCAAATAATCGTCTCAAAGTCACAGGAAGGAAATCTGAATCGGCCTTACGCCCATAACTGACGCTATTAAACAGGAGGATATCACGATGAATGCAGCCACAACTCCCCAGGCTCAGAACGAGTCGAACCAGACGGATTCTCAGGTTCATCCCATGTCTGAATATGAAAAGTTTCTCTTTGACCTCAAGGGCTTTCTCGTCATCCCTGGAGTCCTCACCGAGAAGGAAGTTCGAATCGTGCGGGAACACATTAAAACGTATACGGAAAACCCCGAAAGCCTTCCTGAACATCACCGAGCACCGATGGCTGGACCGGCGGAATTTATCATTGATCACCCACGGGTCATGGGCATCTTGCAAGAAATGATCGACCCAAGACGGGAGCGCATTCGCTTAGAAAGCATCTTTATTTCCAGCCGATCCGTCGAAAACACCAGCAATCAGTGGCGGCCACACGTGGGAGGAACCAATCTCGATCCCTCCCTAACCTACCGTTTTCACAACGGTCGCATCTACAGCGGAATGACGCGCATTGTTTGGGAACTGAACGAGGTCAAAAAGGGGCAGGGCGGCACGTGCCTGGTTCCAGGCTCGCACAAAGCCAATCTGGCTTCCGCCCAGGAAGGGAATTGGCCAGAGGAAGCGGACGATCCGGACTCTGGCGTTTGGGAGACCTATGGATGTCCGCCGGGAAGTCTGGTCGTGTTCTCGGAAGGCGTGCGACACACCGGGTCCCAATGGACAAATCCCGACAATCCCCGCTGTGCCATCCTTATGGCTTATAACCACGTTGCGGTTCGCCATCATGAACCCAAACCCTGCATGAATCCAGTGGTGATCGGCGGCATGTCCGAAGAGCGTCAGGGATTTTTCAAGGACGTTTGGGTCCTTAGCAACGATCGGCGAAACAGAAAAAAATAGGAGAAAAAATATGATCATATGGACTCTTAAATGGTGGGGAGGTGCGACGTGAATCGACCCCATATCGTATTCGTGCATACAGACCAGCAGCACCACCTCGCCGTGTCTGCCTACGGGAACACGGATGTGTCCACTCCGAATATGGACCGGCTGGTAAAAGATGGGATAGCCTTCAGGAGGTCCTACAGCGCAAATCCCGTGTGTTGTCCGGCACGGGCAAGCTGGTACACGGGACGTATGTCGGTGGAACACGGCGT
>JAPUIP010000010.1 GCA_027296925.1 Candidatus Poribacteria bacterium
AGTGAGACGATTCGTTCTTGTCATTCTGAACGGAGCGCAGCGGAGTGAAGAATCTATTGTTGGCTTTATGATTGCAGTCCTGAGATTCTTCGCTTTGCTCAGAATGACCTAAGCCTATGCCGGAATAGTCTCATTTGAAACAAAACGTGGTATAAGCAGTGGTAGGTGATCTGGATTGCCCGGATGCGATTGCGTTTCAGGAAGATTCGGGCTCACGAGTCAGGTGTCCTCGGCGCTCACCGCCTTCGAGGACACTTGAGAACTGGAAATAGACCAGCTCGTGGTCCGCCCAAAGGGTATGCTCCATACCCCGAACACACGCCACCATATCCCCAGGCTCAAGCTGTATCGTCTTCGTCACACCCGCTGGGGTCCGCAGGGTCACTTTCGGCTGACCCGACGTGAACAGCCAATATTCGTCGTAATCGTGATAGTGAAGCTCGACTTCAGCGTTTGGAGGTAAACGGTATTCATGGAGACTTTTCGCATCCACCGGGTTTAGTAACTCCCCCAGCAATCCGATAATTCGCTCGCCCCGTCGCGTCTTAACCACGCAAAGCAACGGATCATCAATATGCTCAGCAACCAATGACATAAAACTCCTCCTTTCGGTATGTCCACAACAATTTATAATCCCTCACTCATCCGACATCGAATGGCAGTCATTATTCACGCCTGCCGACGGCATAGCCGATGCCGGTTGCACCAAAACCGTTGCCGGTGTACCAGCAACGATATTCGTCACCATATTTGACAACAGAGGCATAGCAACGTTGATGGTCATCAAAAGCGCCGGGCGGTCCGACCCCAAAGTCACCATCCGGCCCACTTTCCTGCCAGCGCCAGTGTAAACCGTCCGGGCTGGTCAAACTCCTGACACGATACGCTGTGCCGAAGGTATTGACCCACATCCGGTAGCCAGTGTCTTCCTGAATGACGTATGGCTTGGAGCAGATATATTCATAAGGTTCGGTGTCGAAATCCCGTGGACTGACCATCAGATCGTCGAGCGGCTTCGTCCAGTGGATGCCGTCTTGCGAAACAGCGTAACCGATTCCAATCCGGGGGATGAAATCGCCGTGCCCCGTCTGAACGCCTTCTGGCCGCCTGAAGTAGGGGCCGATGGACGTATAGTACATGCGGAACGATTTCCCATCCCTCAGGACGCACACACTTCCAGTCCCTTCGCGGTCCCAGGCTCGATCTAACGCGAGAACCGGGCGATCGCTCCAGTAGCGAAAGCTCAATCCCTCATCGTCGCTGAAGGCTAAACCGGTGGTATTGGGGAGTTTTCCATCGTCACGTTTTTTGCCCCATGCCCCAAAGTACATCAGCCACGGCCCATCTTCAACGGGGACGACAAAAGGAAAGCTCGGACCGTAACAGTTGTAGTCCGCCTCTGGTTGGCGTTCTATCACACTTCCCAACGCCTCCCAGTCACTGGGTTGGTCCATACGGCTCTTCGCTAGACATATCCGATGATGGCCGTCTTTTCCGGTTCCCCAGTAGTACATATAGTAACTGTCGCCGACCGGCAAAACGTGAGCAGCGCTAGCCCGCCGTTCATCCAAATCCCCGTGAATCTGTCCCGGCTTGATGACGGAATTATTTGGCTGAAACGACCACCGCAACCGCCTCGAAGGTGCCGTCTGGTTCATTTCTCGACTCCAGTTTCTCATTTCAAGAGGGCCATTTTCCGCGTATACCGGCATCCTCAACGCGCAAAACGTACAGGTTTCGCAATCTGGCAAACCCGCATAAACACCGACTTTTCAACCATTTGCAAAACTCTTGTAATATTATAACACACTTCCGTAACCGGTAGTCCGAAAACGAGCCAATCAGAAATAATCGGATTCTATAGAGCACGCTTGCTATCGTGTTCTAAGGCAGAGAAGTATCTTCCCCTCGTGCACGGCGATTTCTCACATTAATCACAGAATATAATTTCAAAAGATATACTGGCAAGATCGGCAAAATAGTGTATCATTAACGCAACCGCTGGAACACTTCGGTAAAGGGCGTGAGATTCAAGCTGTGTTTCGCTTCACGCGCATTCGTCACAGCCTCTCAGACGGGAAGCCTGCCCACCCTCAGTCGGGTAGTTTACCCTCGGCTGAGAGGGCAAGCTTCTCACCTCGAAGCTTACTTCGAAGCACCACAGGCATACCCTATCAGCCTAGGGCAGGCCTCGAAGCTCGGTACAAGCTTCCTTCCAGTCGCTTACCTCGAAAGCTTGTCCCGAACTTTGAGGGGCTCGGCACAGGCAGCACAGGCGGCACAGGCAGCCGAGGAGCCCCTACGGGAAACCTGTAAGGGCAAGCTTATAGGCACTTTCTTCACTTTACGACTGGCAACCGGATACCGTGTCCGAGTTGCGCGTTCAGTTCGGCAAAGGCTTCGGGCCGGAAGTCGCCCACAACCTTGACGACGTGCATTTCGCTGCCTTCAATCGCAACCACGAAAACGCCGCGAAAACGGTCTTCATCGTATTGGGCATAAACGCACGAAGCACTATCGTCTTCACCAACGCGGACAATCAATCTCCATCCTCTCCTGTCCATCAACTCCGCGTAGAGATCGAAGATTTCATCCCGGTGGGACTTGGACGGCGCATCCAGGATGTACTTGCTGACTTGGACGCCTTTCACGCCTCGGATGGCAAGCGCGGCAACGGGCTCTTCATCCTGGATGAAACGTGCGCCGAGCTGTTTAAGCAGCCACCACCCCGGACCGCCAATGCCGACCCCGAATTCTTTGTGAGTGTAATTCAGGCGGTCTGCGCGGGCAGTATCTCCACCGCCTCCCAGCAGGCAGCCGCAACCGGTGGCACACGCAACAAGGAGAATCGGAAGTAGGTGCACAATTCTGATCATTTTCTGAAAGCTACCCCTTCCTCAGGTGAATGCTCCCATTCGCGGTTCGGAGGTTGACCGTTGCCGGTCCCCCCTCGCCGATTTGACCGGAGAGCTGCTTTTTCGCTTTATCTGTGAAGGGGATAGGGAAGTCGGAATGCACACGTCCATTACTGGTTTTGGCGTCAAGCTGTCCAGAAAAATCCGCGGGAAGCGTCAAATCAATCGTACCGTTGGTGGTCTTTACTGTCACCGGCGCAACCCCTTCGCGAATTTTCACATCAATTGAGCCATTCGTGGTTGTAAAATGCCCTTCATGTTTTAGCAGCCTTATCGATGCTTCGATCCTACCATTCGTGCTGGTAGCGTGAATACGGCCTGCGCCGCCTCGCAATTTGATTTGGCCGTTAGTTGTTTTGGCATCAATCGTGCCATCCAACCCGTTGCTTTCGATTTGGCCGTTGGTCGTACGGAGACTCACATCAACCGCGGACGGACATTCAATGTCGTAGCCGATGACGACGCTAACGCCTCTCGGTAGTTTGGGATGTTCTTTATAAATCTCGATCCGATCGCCTTTCTGTTCGACATGCACTTGCACCTTTCTTGCAAACGCCTCAGCGTCTTCGGCAGTTCGTGCGCGGACCTTTTTGACGGCATTGACAATGACCTGATTGCGATCCGAACCATCCAGCGAGATCGATCCGTTGGTGGTCTGCGCGGAGATCACCGAGACACCTGCGGCATCGAGGGTCCAATTCAGGTGTTCTGTGTATTCTTTCGCCCCCGATTGGTATCTTTCTCGCCTCGGTCGATCCGACCCGTACTCCGGCAGATCCAGATCTAAGTCCAAATCCAGGTCTAAATCCAGATCGCCCCAGTCTCCTATCTCCAGGTTGTCCAATAATTCGCCGATCATTGCCGGATCAATGCGTCCGAAGATATTGGCGAGGAACGTCTCGTCTTCTCCCACGACCATCACGAAAAGACCGTGTACGACATCTTGATCGAAAAGTGCACGGACATCAATGGTCTCGCCTTCCTCCTTGATCTTGGCGATAACTTCCCATTCCTCCGCTTTCAGCTTATTCTCATAATGACGGAGCATCTCGTCAAGGTTCGCAACGTCACTATTATAGCCGCGAACATAGACCCCATCCAGCATCCCAAACAATTTGGTCGCCTTCGGATCGTGTTTTGCCACCTTGGCAACGAGCGAGATCAGCTTACCACTCAGATTGACCTCAATGTCCGGTTCCGGGGCGTCTGAGAAGTCAAACGGAATACGTCCTGTGATATTCATCTCCTCGTTTTGTGCTTCGACAAGTCCACTCCCAATGATGAAGAGGACAGTTAGAAACCCTGCAAACCAGGTCAGGTTACCATATCGTCGCATGATTTATCTTTCTCCTTTTAGTTAAGTAATTTTCAGGATTAAACTATACATTCTGTTCGTAGTCGCGCAATTCATTGCGCGTTTGGAACGGTGATGAATCGCCTGACTACAAACCATTACTTTCTTTTTGAAAATTACTGAAACTTGCTAACCATAGCAAAACTGTTGTGAATCGCCCGTGACAGGTGATTACTTGTAGTGGTGTTAATTGCATCCAGACTGAGCATTAACGCCCGTCGGGGCGCCTCCTTTATCCGATCGGCAGGAAAGCGTTCATCAATCGCGAACTCTATCTTCTGCACCGCGTAATCTACCAGACTCAGGGCGTAACTGAGATCTCGGGAAGCCTTTTCAATCTGTATGGATTGCTGATGCTGTCGGTATGCACCGAACAGAATGGCACAGATGAGACAGACTGATGCGGCCCCAACTCCAAGCGGGCGGAGATGCAATGCACCAAATGTCCGTTTCAGCCAATCAAACCAACCCGCCGGCTTGTGTTTTGGGTGAGACCGAACATAGGTGGCAACTCGATCGAAGACCTCGGGGGGCGGTTGCGGTTTGGGCAACTCTCGCAACATATCGCCAATACCTCGTGCGAAGTCCATTTCGTTTTGACAATGGTGACACGCGGTCAGATGTGTCTCAACTGCTCCCTGGATACCGGTATCCAGTTCACCGGCAAGGTATTCCTCCAGGATGGAATGCACCTCTTCGCAACGGATTGCTTGTTCAGTTGAATAGCGTCTCATCGATTTACCTCCCGAGAAGGCTTCCCAGTATTTCCCTCAATTTCCTGCGCGCCCGAAAGGCATTCGACTTCACAGTGCCGACCGGTTGGTTCAGCGTTTCTGCAATCTCCTCAAAGGGCATCCCTTCGATTTCGCGCATAATCACCACCGCACGAAAATTGGGCGAGAGTCGGGCAATGGCTTGCTGTACCAACTCTTGGCGTTCCTGGCTGACAGAGAGATCTTCCGGCGACGGATTTGAAGGCTGAAATGGCGTGTTCTCTTTCTGATAATGGATAAGCGTTTCAAGCGCTTCATCATCCGCTTTCGCCAACGGCACCTGGAATCGACGCCGTCGCAGCAGGTCAATGCATAAATTGTTAGCGCATTTGAGCAACCACGATCGGATCGTCTCAGAACGTAACTCAGCAGTATTTTGCCATGCTTTGATGAGAGTTTCCTGAGTTACATCGCTGGCGTCATCCTGATCATTCAACAGATACAAGGCATGCCGATAGATCTGTGCTTGATGCTGCTGAACCAGTTCAAGGAAGACATCCTCTGACATACAATGACTCCGCACGCTTTCCATATTGGGTTGCCTTTACAACGAACAATGCGGCAAAAAGTTGCAAAAAAATCGACTCAATTTCTGCAACTTTTTTACCGATCAATCCTATCGTTTATTATACCCGCGTAACATGTGATGGCAAACCACTTTGACTCGTGTCGCAATATACGCCTTGTTCCGTTTTTCTTTCCGTTTTAAGCTGAAGATGGTAAAATAATGCTGTCAGACGAAGCATGAACACTGTTATGCGCAGTGAGGCACTTTTATGATTGACAAGGCGAAGCTAGCCAAGATTTTTTCTGGCATTGACGGAATCGTAGCAGCATACCTCTTCGGCTCACAGGTCAAAGGCAAAACCGATCTTTTCAGCGACTATGACTTTGCGGTGCTCTTGTGGGAAGGATGGCAGAAGGACGAAAAGCATTCCATCGTTGGCGCACTGCTCGATAGGGCATTTTCGATGGTCGGACAGGACAAAGCCGATGTTGTTGATCTGTCGAATCAACCGCTCTGGTTTCAACAGGTTGTGGTGAACACAGGACTGGTGATTTACGAAACGAACAACGCGGCGCGGCTGAAGTATGAAAAGGAATTAGGGCGACGATGCATTGAAGCAGGTTTGCCTGAGTATGCGGAGGAGGGACAGATGAGAACGCAGGATGTGCAGATTCACTTCGATACCATTGCGGAGAATTTGCAGATGCTTGAGACGTTGAGCCGCTTCAGCTACGATGAGTTTATGGCGGAGTTCTGGTATCTTCAGTCTACCGTCCATCTGCTTCAGATCACCATTGAGGCATTGGTAGACGTTTCTCGATATGTGATTCGCTCGCTGGGATTGCCGTCTGCACAAGCGTATTGGGAAGTGCCAACCGTACTTGCGGATGCGGGATACTTTGATGAAACGTCTGCGGCAACTTACGTCCAGATGGTGAGATTTCGGAATCTGATCGTTCATCACTATTACCGCGTAGAACCAACAGAAATCTACGACATCTTAACAGAAAAGCTTCCGGACATCCAGAAGTGGCGAGACAATTTATTGGAAATTATCGAAGTGGGCGGAAACAACTGATAGGAGAGCCTCGCTTCGCGGGATTTCGTGGATAAAAAGCGAAATAGACATAGCATTTAGAGGGGAGAAGGGCTCATGCCCGACGTTGTTGTTGGACATATCGAAGATCCGGAAAGCCTTGAACCGGTGTTTGTTGAATTTGATCGGCATCACCCCGGATTGAAGATGGGGTATGGAAATTTTGAG
>JAPUIP010000100.1 GCA_027296925.1 Candidatus Poribacteria bacterium
TTTGGAGTGAGTAGAGGTGCGTTTGCTCGTAGCGGTAGATGCGAAAAATTTATGAAGGAGTATCAGTTATGGCAGGAAAGACATACAGAGTCGGCGTCGTTGGGTTGACCGGGATTGCAGCGAACCGGATAAGCGCAGACCCACAAGCGATTTTGAACACACCGATGCCGGGGTCGCACGTCGCATCCTATGCAGCGTTGCCGCACACATCTTTAGAGGCGGTGTGCGAATTGAAAACGGAACTGTTCGATCAGTTTAAGGAAAGGTGGGGCGATGTCTTGCCCGACGTGCGCACCTATACGGATTATCGCGATATGCTTGAGAAGGAGAACCTGGACATCCTCAGTGTCGTTACGTCCGACAATCGTCATACGGATATCGTGGTTGACGCCGCCAACACCGGCGTGAAAGGCATCATCTGCGAAAAGCCGCTTGCCACCACTGTTGACGACTGCAAGCGCATGATCGCCGCCTGCGCGGAGAACGGCGTTCCGCTTTCCGTTGAACACACGCGGAGATGGCGTCCTGGCTACCATCGGGCACGTCAGGCGATACGCGATGGGGAGATCGGCGGGGTTCGCCGCATTGTGGGGCACATGGGCGGTCCGAGAGCAATGCTTTTCCGTAACGGCACCCACCTGATTGACGGCGTCTGCTTTTTTGCTGAATCCGAGCCCGAATGGGTGTTCGCGGAGTTGGATGAAGGCTTTGAGGATTACTTCATCTATCGCGGCGATGGGGGACGCAGCCCTGAAGGCGACCCCGGCGGCAGCGGATACATCCATTTTAAGAACGGTGTGCGTGCGTTCATCAACGGCTCGAAGGGACAGGCGGGCGGCTTTCGCATTGAGGTCATCGGCGAGACGGCACGCCTGGACGTAGAAAGTGACGCCGTGACGTTGTGGAACGCGCTAGGTCAGTGTCAACGGCTCAACTCGTCTCCACACATGAAAGAAGGCATCACCGCTTGCATTGAGGAACTCATCCGGGTGATGGAGGCGGGCGGTGAGTTGCTTTCCCCTGGGCCGGCGGGTAAGCGGGTCGTCGAAATCATTGTCGGATTCCTCAAGTCCCAAGAGCGGGGGAATGTCCGTGTGGACCTGCCGCTGCCACCGGGGAACTGAGGGGGCGACGACATGAATACCTACAGCGCCGCGATTATCGGTTACGGCAGGATGGCTCGCGGTCATCTCAACGGCTACAAAGAAGCGGGTATCCCCGTGGTCGCAGCGGCAGACATTTCTGAGGAAGCGTTAGGCAGGTTCCGCGGAGATACGGGCACCGAACAGACTTACACCGATTACAGAGGGATGCTCGATGAAGTTCGCCCGGACCTCATCTCCATTGTAACGCACGACCGGCTGCACTGCACGATGGTCGTTGACGCCGCCGAGCGTGGGGTCAGCGGCATCATCTGCGAAAAACCGATGGCGATGAACCTTGAGGAAGCGGATCGCATGCTCGACGCGTGCCGTGGGTGTGGTGCAAAACTGACGGTCAGCCACCAACGCTACTACATGCCGCAGTACGCCCAAGCGCGTGAACTGATCGCTGAAGGTGCCATCGGGAAAATCAGATCGGCGGAGGCATATCTCCTGCCGAGCTGCATTCACACAGACGGCACACACACAATTCACATGCTCCTGTCGTTGCTGGGAAACCCGCGCGTCTCCCACCTGCTCGCCCAAGTTGACGCCCATTCGGGGCATGTATACTATGACCATCGGGTTGAGGATGCGGGTGTGGCTTTCATCGCTTTCGATAATCAGGTCTACGCCCAACTGAGTTGGGGGCTCGCCTCGCGTGAACCGAGGACTTCACTGTCGCCCGTGCAGAACTTCCGCTATCACCGTTTCGTCATCTGCGGTGACACGGGGCGTCTGGAACTTGACGGCGATGCGCCGGTGGGTGAGACGCCTATTCTGCGTATCGTCCGGGGCGCCGCCATCGAAGCCGTGGCTCTGTCGCCTCGAAAGGGAGCGATTACGCTTGAAATTGAAGATCTGGTGCGCTCGGTCGAAACGAACGTGCCCCATCCGCTTGACGGGCAAAACGGCCGAGATGTTTTGGAGGTCATCATGGCGATCTACGAATCGGCGCGCCGTCGGTGTGTGATACAGTTTCCGCTTGCCGTGAAAGACAATCCCTTCCTGGCGATGTGCGAAACCGGAGAATTCCCACCATGATGGAAGGAGCCAATCGATGAGAAATCAGATTAACCTCAAACAGAACTCCGTTTACGAATTCCAGCTCAAAGAGCTGAGCGGATTTATTCGGCCGCGAGGTCACTATCACGGGCTGACGCTTTTTGCCAAGCGGCAGCGTATCACCCGTCCCGGCGCCTGCACCCTCAACCTTGAACACTACTGCGCACGCGGTGATGGCTCCGGCCGTTTCGTACCACGCGATAAATGTCAAACGCACTACGAGATCGGTAAGGATAGCCTGTCGATTCACTTTGAGGAGACCGATCAGTGGAAAGTCAAAAGCACACTAACCTACCAACTGCATCCGGACGACTGCATCGATGTGACCTTCGATTTCGCATTCTCGCAGAGCTGCGAACGTTTTGAAGCGTTCATCGCCTCATACTTTTATGAGCGACAGATTCCGTTTCTCCATATCGGCGAGGAGTGGCTACAACCGCATATTGAACAGGGCGAGCAACTCTTCTTCACCCGCGATGATAGCGGCTCAGAGCTTGTTGCTGATGGACGCTGGGAGTGGCTGCGAAATAACAATCTGTTCGCGAATGATGACGGCCGGAAGTACAGCCTGCCTGTGATTGTCGCATTGAATCAAGAGACTCAACACGCACTGATCCAGATGATTGAGTTTTCCAAGTGCCCGGCGATTTCCGTCAACACCTTCGCGTATGCGCAAGACTTCTCGCTGATCGGTGAAGATGTGAGCGCCGGCGAACGGATTTCGGCGCGGACTCGTATTTTGTATCGGGAGGTCACAGATCTCGATGCCGTGATTCAGTGGTATGAGGAATGGGACACGGGAAGTTAATTCATCAATTCACTGTAGGGGCGACGCTTGCTGCGCCCTGATCACTGGTATAACACGGGAGTTGCTCCACACAAATAAAACAGAAGGAGAAGAAAACGATGATCGAACATATTGTGCTGCTGAAGCTGAAGTCCGATACGACTGAAGAACAGATTCAAGCGCTAACCGATGCGCTGCTGAAGATGGGCGAGGAGATCCCGGGAATTGAGGATATTTCCGCAGGGATGAACAACAGCCCGGAAGGAAAAAATCACGACTTTACTTACGGATTCATCGTGCGCTTTCGTGATGAAGCGGCGCGCGATGCATACCTCCCTCACCCGGTACACCGCCAGGTCGCGGGCGAATACCTCCGTCCCATCGTAGATGATGTCCTGGTCTTTGATTATACGCATACGTCTGCATAGCAGTCTCTAACCTTTGGGGAGCGACCGTGAGAATTCTGTTGATCTCTGACATTCATTCCAATTACCGCGCTTTGAAAGCCGTGCTTGAAAAATATGGTAATTCGGCGGGCGAGATCTGGTGTCTGGGCGATATAGTCGAGTATGGTCCCTGTCCTTCAGAGTGTATTGATCTGGTTCGCCGGCACTGTCGATACGTCGTCCAGGGGAACCATGACAAAAGCTTCGCGGAATACAATCCGGCGGCGGGGAATCCAAACGCTTGGGCGGCTTATGACCGGGATTCAGCGAAGCCGAGCGATTTGGAGTATTTGCTTAATCTCCCGACTTCTATCTCCGTGACAATCGATAGAACGTCGTATCTGTTGGTGCATGGATCGCCGAGTGATCATCTGAGCGGTGCGCTATGGCCCCATACGGAGGCGAGTATACTCCAAGAAACGGTTGATAGTTGCCGGGAGGACTCCATCCTGTGTGGGCATACCCATATGGCGATGGTGCTTGAAGTCGGTGGCAAGACGATTGTGAATACGGGAACCATTGGGCAGCCACGGGACGGTGATTATCGCGCCCAGTGTATGTTGATCGAGGATGGCGTCTTTCGCCTTGAGCGTGTTGATTACGATCTGGTTGCTTTAGCCCATGATTACGAAAGAGCAACTTTGCCGGATCAGATCAAGGTAGATTGGTTGCGCTACACGCGGCAGGGAATTGTGGAGGTGCACGGGCTTCAGTTGGGCCCTTTTTCCGCCGATGTTACGGAAGATTAAATGAGTCGCGGATCCGCGCCAGCACATCGAGGCAGCTTTCGCCGCTGACGAGCCGGTGATAGTAATGTCCAATTCGG
>JAPUIP010000101.1 GCA_027296925.1 Candidatus Poribacteria bacterium
TCCATCCAGCGTGGTCGCCGGATGGTCAACAGATTGTCTTCGCCTCGGCGGGTCGGCAAAAATTCGATTTTGACATCTATGTCATGGACGCCGATGGAGGAAATGTACACCCGTTGACCGACAATCCCGCAAGCGATTCAACTCCGGCGTGGTCGCCGGATGGTCGAAAGATTGCCTTCAAATCCGCTAGAGCGGGGGGCGGTATTTATGTCATGGACGCCAATGGAAAGAATGTCCGCCGGCTCACATTTTTTGAAGATGACTATGGGCCAGCGTGGTCGCCAGATGGTCGAAGGATTGCCTTTACGTCTCTTCGGGACGCAAACCCCGAGATTTATGTGATGGACGCCGACGGCAGGAACCAGCAGAGGTTGACCCATCATCGCGCAGTTGACTCAGACCCCGCGTGGTTTGATCCCAGATTTGCTCGTTCTGTCGCGCCGATAGGAAAGCAGGCAACGATATGGGGATGGCTCAAGCAGTTGAGCCGATAGTCGTGGGGTAGGGCAACGTAGTATCAGGGGCGTTCAATTGAACGCCCTACGGTGTCTAACGGGTTCGTTTGGCAAGGAAGTAATCCGCATTGGAACCAAGCTTCTGGAGCAGGGGCTCTGTCAGCGCATCCAATTGTCCAATCATCTCGGCAGAAAGGGAAAGCCCAGTCACTTGGACGTTCTCGTGGAGTTCCGACAGGTTGCGGGTGCCGACCAACACACAGGTGATTCCGGGCTTTGCCATCGCCCAAGCCAAAGCCAGCCGGCTCATCGGAATGCCTTCCGACGCTGCCAGTGCTCTGATGCCGTCAATCGCCTCGAACATCTCCGCTTCCGCGCCGGCTTCGCCATGCCCCGCCCTCGGGCGATCACCACGAAAATGGCGAAAGCGTGCGTGGACATGCGGAATCTCGTCAGCCGTCCGATATATCCCGGTCAGGATGCCCTGCATCAGCGGCATGTACCCGAAAATACCAATTTCGTGTTCGAGACACAGCGGCAAAATTTCCACCTCAATCGCTCGTGACAAGAGATTGTAACAGAGCTGGTTCACGTCAATCTGTACGCCGGTGGCGAGGGCCTCGGATAACTGTTGCACGCCGAAGTTGCTAACGCCAATCGAACGGATTTTGCCTTCCGCCTTCAGTGCATTCAAGGTGGCAAACGCATCCGCGACGGAGTGTTCGGCGATCGGCCAGTGAACCATGTAGATATCGATATAATCGGTCTGCAATCGGCGCAGGCTGGCTTCACAATGCTCGCGCAAAACCGTGGGTTCGGTGTTGTTCGCGCTGATTTTGGTGCCGATTTTCGCCTCGTGCCGCCGCCCTTTCAAAGCATTGCCCAGTGCTTCTTCACTGCGTCCGTCATTGTATCCCTCTGCGGTGTCGAAAAAGTTGATGCCGTGGTCCAATGCCGCTTGCGCGACGGCATCAACGTCCTGTTGAGACTGAGGTCCCCAGTAGTCCCCGCCCCCGTATGACCAGCAGCCGAGCCCCATCGCGGAGAGCCCGATGCCTGATTTGCCGCATATTCGCTTTTCCATATTCTTACTCTCTCATCTATCCGTTGGCTGACCGCCACTTTTCCAGGATGAACTCACAGCCGAGCCCATAAGTGCGTTCTTCATCCATCAAGAGTGCCATATCTGGGAATTTGATAATCCGCCATCCATCTCTTACCGCGTCGATCACTGTTTGATACGGCCAGTCTTCCGGGTCTGACGGACCGTCGGAAATTTGACCGTCCAGGACAATTGACATGCCAACAACACCCGAAGCGAGGGAGGTCCCACTCGCTTGAAGGTAGAGCAGATCCTGACGCTTTGGCTCCATGTCCGCAAGGCTGTCAAGAATTTGGCGCAAGCGACCTTCGGTGAGTTTGCCCTGCCTCAGTTCATCGATGCATTGTTCAACTTGCTGTTTAATCCTCGTTTCATTCACGGGTGCGCCTCCAGTTCAGGTATGCATTCGTCGGTTGCACATTATGGCACGTTGTGAAAGATTGATCAAGTACAAATGTCTCTTTAACGTTTTAGTATCATCATACACTCGTCGAGCACGATTTGCGATTTTTCTGTGAGAGCATGTGACCTTGCACTTTGAAGTATCGCGAGGCATTGGAGCTGGGTTTGCCAATTTCGTTGGAATTCGTGTTGAAGCTGACGGACGATTTCACGAAACCAACCTTCATTCCATGCCCTCAATCCTCTCAATGTTAGAGCGAATAAATACGGTTTTTCTTCGTTAATGGCTTGTATTAGCCACTCGATCAGTTCTCCCGAAACTTGTCGTTTATCTACCGATGGTACATTGAGATGGTTGATGGGGTTTGGTCGTGCAGTGGCAATGACACCCAACATGTAAAAGCAGTGCCCACAGTTCACTGACCATTCGTTGTGCAGACGTTCCAGGATTAACGGTTCGTCCAACGTCCGCACATCAGTTCCGCTTATGTGAACGAGACTCCAGAGAAAGCGACTTAATTCCTCAAACGTTGCTTTCCCAATTTTCTCTCCGCGTTCCTGTGCATCCACTTTCCTGCTGTATTCCCGTGCTAGTTCGACATCAACATATATGAGGACATTGTCTAGGAAATACTCCAGATCTCCGATTTCTACCACCGCCATTAAATTGGTTAAATCCATTGAGCGCATCACGTTTCCAACACGCTTTAGCAAATCCGACGCGATTTCAGCATCCGTTGCGATTTCCCCAAGATCATGCAGCAGGAGTTGCATTCCATAAATACCGCTGTGTTTGAGTCCTTCCTCAATCGCTTCTGGCATACCGGGCAATTCTAAAAGACGCCGGGAAAAGTCGGCATCGACGGTATACGCCCTGTAGAGTAACTCCGCAATTCCTTCCACGTCGCTTTTTGCGACCCGTGCTGTCATGTCGCAACGCAAGAACAATTCTAGTGCATCTTGTGCTAACGACTCGCCTTCATCCCGTACCCTCTGAATCCGGGTGATAAATTTCCCGATGTCCGCGATTGCTGCCTCTGCCAATCTTGCAGGTAAATATTGTTGGGCAAAATCGGGGTAGATTTCTTTGAGTGCATAGTAACGATATTCTAACAAACTACCAATATTTGCGAGTTTGGAACGATTGAATATTTCCAGGATTTCACCGAGTTTGAATTTTGCTAAAACCTGTTGAAAGAACTCAGATCGACAAACCCTCCAGAAATCGTTAAGACTTTGGGCATTTGCTCGCTTATCGCGGAACAGCTCGACTAACCCTTTCGGTGTGATCGTATCCTCAAAATGGTTTGCCAGGTCGGGCGCAATGGTCCGCAGATCTCGCATAAACCAGAACATCTGTTGCAGGCCTTCTTGCCTCGCCTGCCCGGAGAGTGCCGACAGGTCCAGGCATTCCCCCACGCGGCGACAGAAATCGTTATCAAAGTCCAGATCGATGAGGTATTGAAATAGGTGGTGAATCGGCGGCAAGGCGGATTCGGACATTTTCTGCGCCAAATCTTTGGGTGAAAAGTTTTGCAGAAGGGCTTTTGCCTGCGATGGGGCAATCAATTTTAATTCTCGCACCAACCAGAACAACTGCTGTAGGCTTTGTTGCCTCGCTCGGTCGGCGAGTGACGACAGATCCAG
>JAPUIP010000102.1 GCA_027296925.1 Candidatus Poribacteria bacterium
CATAAGGGTGCTCGACAATTGGTAACTCAAGAATAAACTGGCGTCCGATCGCGAACAGATAATCCGCGCATTGCCATGTGAGCGTTAGCTGCAATTCGTCCGCCATCGCATTCAAATCTGGAATCTCAACCTCACCCAACCTCGCGCGTTCATCGAGCTCCATATACTCATGCAGGAACTCCGTTCGTTCATCAGGATTGATGTATTTTAACTTGCTCCGCAACTTCGTGTTGAATTCGCCCGTCACGGTAATCTCCTGCGTTGCTTTCACCGAAAGGTCGTTTTCCACTTGGATATGTGTCACGACGCGCTTGAGATTCTCATCTGCCGGAATTGTTGGGCTCTTGACAAATTGGTATAAACGGTCCCGCATCTTTGGAACGGTACTCTGCGTCACAGCGGCGGCTGGTTCTACTGTATCAGCCTTTCTCTCTGTCAGAAAATCCGGATTGATGATGAGGGTCCATCGATCCTGATCGCTTGCCGGGAGATCGCCAAATGCGCAGGTTTCCGCTGTCGCATCCAGCCACATGAGATCGCCATCCTTATTTTCCTCCGCGGCGAGGATCATGTGATTGAAATAAGCGAGCGACGGAATATCGCGCACAACTCTGCGGGATTTCCCTGCGGCGATCAGCACCGGATAGGACTTGATTCCCGCAACGGAAAGCATGGCACTCAACAGCGTCGATTTATCCTTGCAGTCTCCATATCCATCTTTGATAATCTGCGGGGCAGAATGCGGCTTAATCGCCCAGATACCGAGTTCAATGCCAACATAATCGATTTGGGTTGCCACATATTCGTAGAGCCGCTTAATCTTCTCTTTCCGACTCCAGGCGCCCATCAATAGCGCTTTGGTCTTTTTTTCGATTTCTGGCGTGACATAATCCTGTTCGCGTATCAGCGTTGTGTACCACTCCACAAGCCTTTCCCACGAATCCAATGAAGATATACTGATGCTGTACGCCAAATCTTCGATGGCCGGCATAAATACTTCTTCGCGCAATGCCGGGACATCAGACGTTTCAAATGTATAGGTTTGCGTATAGTTGGTCACTGTGATCTTGGGTTCGATCTGCGGGCCGTTGATCTGGTAGTGGAGCGTTTTCTTCTTCGGCGCCTGAACGGTCAAACGATAGTACTTCACGGGCGAAGAGGTCTGAAAGTAGACCTGACGCCAGAATTCGCCACGCATGAGGTGTCCACGATTATTCGAAGAATATGCGTAGTCAATGATACACCCATCGGACATCTCAGGCATCGTAAAGTGCATCAGGCGGGCATCGACAAACAGACCGGCTTCGACTGCACTCGGCGGCGGAATGTTTTTGATGATCTCCCGTTGATCCAGCGCAACTGTGCGTCCATCGGGGGTAATTGTTCGCGCGTGATGGATGGTGACGTCATCATTGCCGCGGGTGTAAGGAATGCTGACCTCGCCAAATTTGTGTCCCTTCTCGTTGAAGATTTTTACGACCCGCCTCGTCGAATAAACATAACGATTATTCTCGTTAATATCCAACACTTCAGTTTCCCATAGCACAACCGCACCGGTATCCGGGTAGTCATCTGGGTCTGCCACATCGGAAATTAATGTCTCGATCTGGCGGTCATCCGCCGCTGAAATGAAATCGTAAGGAATCGATGTGCTCCGGTTCGGCGATGAAATTGTCGGCTCCGTCAAAGATTCAGCCGTTCCGTCAGTGTCTTCCGAGGCGGGCTTTTCAGATGATTGGGGGGAGTCTTCCGAAGTCGAGGGCGCCGTCGCAACCATGAGTGGCGATCGCCGCTCTCCAAGGAACGTCTGTTGGGCGAGTAAGCCTTCCTTGTCCGTGGGGAGCTCTTTGCGCGTGGGAATGCCATCCCCATTGTCATCGAGATGGGGGTGTTCGGACTGGACCGAACCATCATTCTCATACCACGTTTTGACTCGGTTTTGGGTATACAGAAATGCTTCCAACAGAGAGATTGCTTCGTCCTCATCTGTGTCCGCAGCCCCATCGGAAAAGGCATCGATGAAGATATTCCCGAACCCCGATCGCATGTATCCCTCACGCGGTGAGCAAGAGGTGATAATCGTCCGCCCCGTCCGACTCACTTGGCGAACCATGCGCGCGCTGTAAGGGAACCCGAAAATGAGAATGGTCTGTTCCGCGGCGATCTGGTTGATGCGTTCCGCATATTCCGTGTCATTGAGATCGCGTCCCGGTAGATTAAATTTGAACCCCCGACTCGCTCTGTTCGCATGCCCGATCATAAAGAGGACAAACCGATCTGTGGATCGCACGTTCTGTACCATCTCTGCAAAAGCACTTTCGACGTCTGCTTTCGTCGATTTCCCATCGACCAATCCCGGTATCTCCCCATCATCTTCAAACAGGAACGTAATATGCTCCGGTGAGTAACCGTACTCCTCCGTCAGCAGGTTGTGCATCCGTGATGTTGCGCTCCAAAACTCATCATAGAAGGATTTCTCTCCACCGACACCGCCAATAATCAGGGCGTAATCTTCGGTAAATCCAGCCGGAATGACGAACAGTATCTCAATCAGAAGCGTGCATACGAAAAGCATTCTTATCATAGCGATCAACTCCTTCGTGTTATGCGTGAAGCGTAATACCCACACCGGTACACGCCGGGGACATGGGACCGACTTTGCGGCTTGCCTGCCCCACCGGTGACTACAGTGATAGTGGTTTGCGTTC
>JAPUIP010000103.1 GCA_027296925.1 Candidatus Poribacteria bacterium
CCAACTGTGAAGGCGCTGCATGTTGAGTCCCCAGACTCAGCCCCGGCGCCGCGCGAATAGACGTGCTGCCAACAACATGTAACAGCCCGAGTGGACTGTGCCGCTCGTTCAGCACTTCTGCGTCCGGAAAATTCAGCGTACTGCTCAGTCCTTTATAGGGTGAAATTTTTATTGAGATGGGTTTGATCAGCAGCGCGCCGATAAAGACAACCGCTACTCCTGATATCCAAAAGATTCGGGGCCAACGTCTCTCTCGAAATCCCCCCAGATTGGCGATCAGGACGCTGCAAAATCCGATCGTTGAAATGAGGGTCAAGTGTTGCGCCGGGGGAATCATATACATTGTGAAAATAATGCCCAACGCACCGACGCCTGAACCGAAGAGATCGAAGAAATACAGCCGATCGACTTTCTCAGTGAATTGCAGCAGAGCCATACCGATGCAAGCCGCACCGAAGAAGAAGGGAATGGATAGGATGATATACAGCGCAAACAGGGATACAGTTTGGCTCGGCCGCCAAACCAGCATCAGCGGGTTGAAGGGCACATATTGGTGCAACACAAAGCAGACGACAACGCTGATCGAATAGATAACTCCAGAAACCGTATACACGCCATGAAAACGCGGCATGATCCAACGCTGCGCAAGGGAAATCCCTGTTCCGCTAGCGGCAAATCCCAGTAACGCCAGACTGATGATCATGTGCGCAAAATGGTGCCATTGCGCAATGGAAAAGAGGCGTACCAAAGTCACTTCATAGGCGATGATTGAGCCGGAGAGCAGTGCAATGGACAGAAAATAATGCGTCATTGGGAGGAAGTATCGAATATATGGATGGCAGATTGCTGCACGCAGTTTGACCAACGCGGTGCAAACGATATCGAAATACGCGGTACACGTGGCGTTTGCCTCTTGGCCTGGGGATAAATGATAAGTGTTAACTCAACGAAAGAAATGAGGTCTCCCAGATACAGAAACGTGTGTCTTTTTGAATTTATCCTTGACAGCACTTACGAGTTGAGGCGGAGTTCTGTTGTTAACCTACCAATCGGTATCCAAGCGATGGAAAGCGGATCGCCATCAAACGAAAAAGGCGTTGATCGAGATAACGCTTGATCAACGCCTTTTTCGTTTAATGCTTAAGATTGATTAAGTGTTCGCAGTGACATCCGAACTTTTATTCCACCAACTGAATATAAGCCATCTGAGCAGCGTCACCCCGTCGCAATTCGCCTCTGATGATGCGCGTGTACCCTCCGTTGCGATCTTGATAACGAGGCCCGATTTCATCAAATAACTTCTTCAATACGTCGTGATCGTGGATGGTCCTGGCAGCTTGCCGACGTGCATGTAAATCGCCTCGTTTGGCGAACGTAATTAACTTCTCCGAGATCCGCCTCAGTTCTTTGCATTTTGGCAGCGTTGTACGAATCTGTTCATGTTCAAATAGGGCGGTGGCCTGGTTACCGAACAATGCCTTGCGGTGGCTGCTTGTTCTCCCAAGCTTTCTTCCCATTTTTCTATGGCGCATGACTGTTCATCCTTCTTCCATTTCAGATAGGGACAGATCTGAAACCTGCCTCTACTTAATCATCTAGGGTCATTCCCAAAGAAAGTCCCATGCTCGCAAGAATATCCTTGATCTCGTTCAAAGATTTTCTGCCGAAATTGCGATACTTCAGCATCTCTTGCTCAGTTTTTGCTACGAGGTCCCGGATGGTCGTAATTTTAGCAGCTTCCAAGCAGTTTGCAGAACGCACTGAAAGTTCGAGTTCTGCAACCGGCTTCGATAAATATTTGTCGCGTTGACGTTGTTCTTCATTGATCTCCACGACCGGTTCAACATATGTTTCGTCGAAGTCGCTAAATAGCCGGAACTGATCTAATAGGATATCTGCGGCTTGGGTGACCGCTTCTTTCGCTGTGATGCTTGCATCCGTCCACACTTCTAAAATGAGCCGGTCAAAATTGGTCATGTGCCCGACTCGCGTCTCTTCGACGCGGAAATTGATTTTCGGGACCGGTGAAAACTTCGAATCGAGTAGAATGACCCCGATGGGTTGATCGGCATCCATATGCTCCTCTGCAAGTTCATACCCCCGTCCTCGGCGCACTTGCAAATCCATGTTTAAGCCGTCACACTTATCAAGCGTGGCAATGTGCTTGTCCGGATTGATAATATCCACCTGACCATTGGGTTGAATATCCGCCGCTGTAATCTTGCCAGATCCTTCCCCAAATAAGAACAGGGTGACCGTTTCATCTGTATGAACACGGAACCGAATTTCCTTGAGGTTCAAGAGAATTTGAATCACATCCTCCCTCACCCCGTCGATCGTTGAAAATTCATGCTTTACGCCGTCGATCGCCACAGAGATAATAGCGGCTCCCTGGATTGAGGAAAGCAAGACTCGCCGAAGGGAGTTTCCGATTGTCGTTCCAAACCCTCGCGCAAGAGGTTCGGCAATAAACGTTCCATAATCGGGCCTCAAGGTATCTAAATCCGCAACAAGACGCTTTGGCTTGGTAATTTCTTCCCACTCTGTCATCCGTCTTATCCCCCTCCATCAAAATGACTATGTTATTTGGAGTAAAGCTCAACGATTGGCTGTGTTTGGATGTTAGCCGCAAGTAACTCGGCATTTGGCAATGCCCGAACAACCCCCTCTTGTCTATCCATATTTAGCTCAAGCCAATCTGGGGTGCCTCTGTGCTCGGAACGCTCTAGCGCCTCTTGAATCACTGCTACGTTTCGGCTTTTCTCTTGAGTTTGAATGACATCACCAACTTCGGCATGATATGAGGGAATATTGACCCGTTTCCTGTTCACGAGGAAGTGATTATGTGCTACGAGTTGTCGGGCCTGCTGGCGGGAAGTCGCAAAGCCTAACCGGTAGACGACGTTATCCAACCGACACTCCAGGAGCCTAAGCAAGTTGTCGCCGACGCCCCCTCTCTGGCGTGTCGCTTTCGCATAGTAATTTCTAAACGGCTTCTCGAACACGCCATAGATACGTTTCGCCTTTTGCTTTGCGCGCAATTGGCGTCCGTAGTCCTTCGCCTTCGGTAGCTGTTGACCATGTTGGCCAGGCGGATAACTCCGGCGTTCAAATGAACACTTTGGGGAATCACAGCGTTGCCCCTTCAAAAAAAGTTTCTCACCTTCTCTTCGGCATAGCTTACATACAGATTTTAGATATTTGCTCATTTTATTCTGGTTAAACTTGGACCATTTCCCCCTAAAACCTACCTCAATTGATAGAAATTAGACCCGACGACGTTTGGGTGGCCGACAACCATTATGAGGAATTGGAGTCACATCTTTCATTGAAGTAATTTCGAGGCCAGCAGCAGAGAGAGATCGAATTGCCGACTCCCTTCCAGACCCCGGCCCTTTAACTCGGACCTCAACGCGTCTTACACCATGCTCCATTGCTTTTCTCGCACAAGTTTCTGCTGTCTGCTGCGCTGCAAATGGCGTGGATTTTCGAGAGCCACGGAAATTTGCCCCTGCACTTGCCCACGCGACTACATCTCCATTGGGATCTGTAATGGTGATAATCGTATTATTAAAAGTCGCTTGAATATGAGCAATTCCCACAGGGATGTTTTTTCTTTCTTTTCTCCTCGGCTGACTCGAGGAACTAGACCTTCGCAAAAGCAATCTCCTTTCTACCTGAAATTAATCACCAACAAGCAGTGTTAACCACCTTTCCGTGCAGTTTCTTTGGCCTTTCTTCCAACCGAAATGGTTTTTGCTTTTCCTTTGCGCGTTCGGGCATTGGTGCTTGTTCGCTGTCCCCGGGCAGGCAACTGCCGGCGATGGCGCAATCCACGATAACTATTGATGTCCATCAACCGCTTGAGATTCAACTCGATCTCACGTCTTAAATCCCCTTCAACCTTGCAATCCTGGCTGATAGTCTCTCTCACCCGGCTGATCTCATCCTCATCCAGATCCTGTGATTTCTTGGCAGCATCGATTTGTAGATCCGATAGCATCTTGGATGCGGTATGCCGCCCAATCCCATAAATGTGGGTTAGGGCAATATCAATTCTTTTATTTCTTGGTAAATCAACACCAGCAATTCTCGCCATGCGTTTTGCTCCTTATCTCTCACTTATCCTTGTCTTTGCTTATGCTTTGGATTGGCAGGGCAAATGACACGGATAACACCTTTTCTTTTGATAACCTTACATCGATTACACATTTTCTTTACAGAAGACCGAACTTTCATCATTTCTCCTTCACATTCACACGAATTATGTTTAAGACAGTGATTATCGTCCAGGCCAGTTACCTGGACCTACGGCCTCTGACACGTCTATCCTTTAGGAATCCTTCGTAATGCCTCATAGTCAAATAGGATTCAATCTGAGACATGGTGTCTAACACGACGCCGACAACAATTAAGACCGAAGCGCCACTAAGCAGTGCACCGGTACCCAGCCATTCCTGCAAGAGTAAAGGAAAAACGGCAATTGCTGCAAGAAAGAGCGCACCCGGCAAAGTAATGCGGGTTAAAGTATCGTTGATGTAGTCTGCGGTCTTTTTACCCGGACGAATCCCTGGAATAAATCCCCCGTACTTCCTCAGATCATCAGCCATCTGCACGGGATTAATCTGAACGGCGGTGTAAAAGTAGGTGAAACCGATAATCAAAAGCGCGTAAGTTACCCAGTATAGGGGGCTGCCCGGACCAAGCGCTGCCTGTATACCCGATACCCATCCCCACGTCTGCGGCAGAAAGCCTAAGGCAGTTGAGGGAAATTGCATCAAAGTCACAGCAAAGATAATCGGAATCATACCAGCCGCATTAACACGTAGAGGAATGTGAGTTGCTTGTCCGCCAAACACTTTCCGTCCAACAACACGACGCGCATACTGAACTGGAATCTTGCGAACAGACAGGGTGATAAATACCGTTCCCATAATCGCCACAACAGCCAGCGCCAGGAAAATGACCAATTGCGGAAGCTGAATCTGACGGTTTAACAGTTGGCTGAATATCCGAGAAGCCCCTCCTGGCATACCGGCAAGGATGCCAAAAGTGATGATGAGTGAAATTCCCTGACCGATACCCCGTTCTGTAATCTGTTCACCCAGCCACATCACGAAGGATGTTCCGGCCATCAGCGTCAGAACTACCAAGAAGTGAAACGACCAGTCAGGATTTGTGACAATCTGCTCATTAATCCCAAGGCCACCAGGATTCCGAAGGATGAAGCTAATTCCGATTCCCTGAACAGCACTGAGAACAACAGTACCGTAGCGTGTATATTGCGTAATCTTCTTCCGACCGTCCGGCTCCTTAGAAAGCTTCTCAAGGGAGGGAATAACGACCGCCAAAAGCTGCATGATGATTGAGGCGCTGATATATGGCTGGATACCGAGTGCAAAGATGGTCATCTGCGAGAACGCCCCGCCCGAGAAAAGATCAACAAAACCAATCATATTTCCGCCAGGTCGATCTTTTAATGTATCAAAGAATCTTTCCAAAGCTCCATCATCAATTCCGGGGATTGTGATGTGTGCCCCCAATCGATAAACAACCAACATGAGAGCTGTAAAGAGAATCCTTCTCCGCAGCTCTGGAATTTTGAAAGCGTTTTGGAATGCTTTGATCACTTAAATCACCTCAGTGTTACCGCCTACCGATTCAATCTTTGCCTTCGCAGATTTTGAGAATTGATGGACATGCACGGTTAATTGCTTTTCAAGCTCGCCTTCCCCAAGAACTTTTACCTTGGCGTTTTTCTTTTTGACAATTCCAACTTCCCACAACGTTTCAGGCGTGATTGTTGTTCCATTGTCAAAACGATTGAGCGTTTTGACGTTCACGATATCATATTCGACTCGTTTATGCGCGATTCTTCTCGGACCACGCTTGGGTAGACGTCTCACCAGTGGCATTTGTCCGCCTTCAAACCATGCAGGGATAGAACCGCCGGACCGAGATTTCTGTCCTTTGTGACCCCGGCCACAGGTTTTACCCCAACCTGAACTTTCTCCACGGCCAACCCGCTTTTTACCACGTTTTGCGTTTTTAGCAGGCTTCAGTTCGTTGAGCTTCATCGACATTTCACTCCATCGTTTATCAGTTGCCAATCAGTGATTAGACAATCTGAGAGTTTCTTTGTTTAATGAACGGACTTCCAAAATGAATGAAAAGCCTACCCAATCGAGAGTCTGTGTCCAAAAGACTCAGGCAAGTATGTCCTCAACTGTCCTTCCACGAAGGCGAGCAACCTCGTTAATGTCTTTTAGTTCCCGTAGGGCTTGTATGGTGGCTTCGGCGGTATTTTTGATATTTCTAGATCCAAGCCGTTTGGTCAATGCATCTTGCACGCCGCCAAACTCAAGAATCACCCTTGTTGCGAGACCAGCCAAAATCCCAGTACCGGCGCTCGCCGGCTTAATCAATATCTTTGCGGCGCCATATTTACCCAGAATTTCATGGGGAATTGTATTCTCTGACAACGGGATACGGATCAGGTTCTTTTTTGCGTCGGCAATACTTTTGCCGATTGCTGATGGAATATCATTTGCGCTCCCAAACCCAAGCCCAACAATGCCTGCTCGGTTCCCGACCACGGAGGTTGCGTTAAAGCTTGGGGTTCTGCCCCCTTTGCGAACACGCATCACACGGTTAATACAGATCGGACGTTCCTCAAATTCAAACTCGTCGGGGTTAATCTTTTCCCTCAAAGAAATGCTCCTTCACAATGAAATGTTCAATTTTCCAACATACGTCTGTAGTACTTCACCCTCGTATGGTCGTTTCAAAACCTTAGACCACCCTCTCTCGCGGCGTCGGCAACAGCCTTAATTCTACCATGAAAGAGATTCCCTCCCCGATCGAACACAACCGATTCGATCTGGTGTTCTTTGGCTTTACGAGCGATTAGCCCACCGACCTGTCGAGCCACATTGGCATTGCCCCCTGTCGTCAGGCTATCTTTCAATTCTGGCGATAGTGTCGATGCAGCGGCAACGGTGATTCCCTTTTCGTCATCGATAATTTGCACGTAGATATGCTTCAGACTTCTAAATACGGAGAATCGTGGTCTTTGACTTGTACCCGTAATTTTTTTGCGAATTCGCTTTTTGCGCCTACTCCGAGCGATATGTTTTCGTTTTAATCGATCCAATGCTTGCCCTCCAACAGATGTGAAAACGGACGAACAAACCGAGCCACAATCAATTCCCGGCCGCCTGTCAATCCGTTAATTCTCAAAGACATATCAATGAAATCGCCACATTAGGCGCCGGTTTTACCTTCCTTCATGCGAACGCGCTCACCTTCATAACGAATGCCCTTAGAAGGTTCGTAAACTTCAGGTTTCTTAATCCGGCGAATTGAAGCAGCGACTTGTCCAACCAATTCTTTGTCAATACCGCTGACAACCATTGGTATGTGAGATTGTCCGTCCACACTTTCAACGGGCTCAACTCTCAGGGTAATACCATCGGGCGGGGAGTAAGTTACAGGGTGAGAATATCCAACATTCAAGACTAAACGATTCTGTCGATCGATTTCTGCACGATACCCAGTCCCAACAAGGCGAAGCCTTTTTTCAAAACCCTCAGTCACACCGGTCACCATATTCGCGATGAGGCTTCGCGTCAGACCGTGTAACGATCTATGTAGCTTCTGATTACTTGATCGTTCGATTGTGATTAATCCGTCCGTCAAATTGGCCTTTATACCGTCAGGAATTATCCAATCCAGGCTTCCCTTTGGTCCTTCGACAGCGATATGCCTCCGATCCAACCCAACCTTAACGCTGGGAGGGACCTGAATCGGCATTTGTCCTATTCGTGACATTGCAATTGTCTCCGACATTTAAACACAAGTTGAAACTACCAGACGTAACAGAGCACCTCACCACCGATGCCGGTTCGCCGGCACTCTGACGCCGTCTTCACGCCCTGGGATGTAGACAGAACAGCAATTCCCAAATTTCCAAGCACGCGAGGCAACTGATCCACTTTCGCGTACACACGGCGCCCTGGCTTACTAATCCGCTTTAGCCCAGTGATTACCTTTTCTTTATTTTCTCCATATTTCAGATAAATTCGCAAGATGCCTTGTTTTCGATCATCAATCCAGCGATAGTTGCGGATAAATCCCTCTTCATGTAAGGTGCGTGCCATTGCTATTTTTAACTTCGATGCGGGTATTTCAACACGCTCATGCCCCACCATATTTGCGTTTCGGATACGGGTTAGCATGTCCGCAATCGGATCCGTCATTGACATAGATGCCTCTCCTTTACCAACTCGCCTTTGTCACTCCTGGAATTTTACCGCTTCTTGCGAACAAGCGAAAACAGATCCGGCAGAGTTGAAATTTACGCAGGTAACCGCGGGCACGCCCGCAGGTACGACAACGATTATATTTGCGAGTTCGAAACTTCGGTTCTGCTTTTTGCTTGGCGATGAGTGCTTTTGTTGCCAACGCAATTTCTCCTTTTCTTCCCGTCGCTTCTTGAGAAATGTAGAAGCAGAGGGCGAATTCTACTGTTCTCTAAACGGCATTCCCATGAGACGGAGTAACTCTCGTCCCTCTTCATCGGTTGGGGCTGTGGTTACGATCGTGATGTTTAACCCTCGAACTTCGCTCACTGCGTCATAATCTATCTCCGGAAAAATGACCTGTTCCTGAAGACCTAAAGAATAGCTGCCGCGACCGTCGAAAGAATCTGGGGAAAGGCCACGAAAATCTCGAATCTGCGGAAGCACAACATTGACGAGTTTATTGAAAAACTCATACATCGGCGTCCGTCGCAACGTTACCTTACAACCGATAGCCATACCGGTACGAACCTTGAAAGCGGATATAGATTTTTTGGCGTGCGTAATCACTGCACGTTGGCCAGCCAGTTGCGTCATTTCCTCAACCGCATTATCCAGAAGTTTCGCATCCTGTATTGCGGCACCAACTCCCATATTTAAGGTGATTTTCTGCAGCTTTGGTACCTGCATCGTACTCTCATAGTTAAAGCGTTGCTGTAATGCAGGAAATACTTCGTCTTGATAGAAAGATTTGAATGAACTCATTTATCCCAACCTATATGTGGAACCCTAATTTGGAGTTGTGAACTCGCACAACCGGACCCATTCCGCTCACTCTCAAGATTAATCACGCTCTACGACTTCACCACATTTCTTGCACACACGCCGGCGATATAGCTTCGTGCGGTTCCCAACTTCCTTCTCAAAAACCTGACGTCTCGTCCGAGTTGGCGTATTACATTTCGGACAGACCAATTTTAAGTTCGAGACGTGAATGGTTCCTTCCTTTTCGATGATACCACCTTGCGGCATCTGAGGACTTGGGCGCGTGTGCCTTTTAATCAGGTTCATGCCTTCGACAACGGCCCGATCTTTTCCAGGAAGGATATCGAGAATTACACCCCTTTTTTCTCTGTCCTTACCACTCAATACCAACACGAGGTCGTTTTTCTTGATGTGCGATTTCCTCTGCAACAGTACTACCTCCTGAAAAGATCTAAATGGCCTCCGGTGCCAGAGAAACAATTCGTGTGAATTCCTTCTCCCTTAATTCACGAGCAACGGGACCAAAAATGCGCGTTCCGCGAGGCTGGTTCTGCTGGTCAATCAGAACGGCAGCATTCTTATCGAATTTGATATAAGAACCATCAGATCTGCGATATTCCTTGGTCGTGCGGACCACCACCGCTCGGATGACTTCTCCCTTTTTGACTTGGCTATTTGGACTTGCTTCTTTTACACTTGCGATAATCACATCACCGACCCGCGCATAACGTCTTCGACTGCCACCGAGCACCCGAATACACATGAGCCGCCTTGCTCCGGTATTATCGGCGCAGGTCAATATGGTGTATGCTTGGACCATTGCTGTATCCTTCCGACAGTTTTTTCCAGATTCTCGCCTTATGCATCGATGGGCTCAACTTTCGAGATGATCTGGCTAATTTTCCAACGTTTACGGCGACTCAATGGACGCGTTTCAATAACCTGGACAAGATCGCCAACACGACACGCATTCTGCTCATCATGAGCAAGCACTTTGGTCGTACTTCTCACGATTTTCTTGTAAAGCGGATGCTGATAAGCGCGCACAATTGCAACCGAAACTGTTTTATCCATCCGATCGCTTGTTACAACACCTTCTCTAAGCTTTCGATATCCTCGATCCTTCTTACTCACAATTGTCCTCTCTCAATATAGCTAGAGTGACTCCTCGGTGTCCAGTTCACGCAAACGAAGAATTGTACGAATACGGGCAATATCCTTCCCGACTTTTTTAAACTGAGACGTATCTTCGAGTTGTCCGAGCGTTCGTCGGAATTTAAGGTTAAATAAAGTTTCCTTGCGATCCAGAAGATCGTGTTCCAACTCTTCAGATGATTTTGCACGTAGCTCGTTAGCAGTCATTACCGGATCATTCTCCTGTTCGGGTCATAAACTTGGTTCGAATCGGCAATTTATGGGACGCTCTTTTCATGGCTTCCTTTGCTTCTTCGACTGGAACACCGCTCAACTCATAGAGAACCCGGCCCGGTTTGACAACGGCAACCCAAAACTCGGGCGGCCCCTTCCCACTGCCCATTCGGGTTTCAGCAGGTTTCTTAGTGACAGGTTTATGCGGAAAGATCTTAATCCAAACTTTCCCACCACGCCGCACGTGACGGGTTATCGCGATACGCGCAGCTTCAATTTGACGACTGGTAATCCAACCGCATTCCAGCGCTTTCAAACCATACTCACCAAAGTCAATTCGCGAACCTCGGTAAGGCTTCCCACGGCGTTTCCCGCGCTGCACTTTACGGTGCAAAACGCGTTTTGGCATCAACATTGTATATGCTCCTCATTTCTGGATTTGTAGAGGAAAATCTCATTCCCTTCCTCTTCCGCGAGTCCCCCGACCGCCGCGCTGTCCTCGGCGAGCCCCTCGTTGGCGAGCCCCTCGTTGTCTTGATCTACCGTCAGAGCGAAAAGTGGAGCGTCCTTCCTGATCATCACCGAAACGTCCAGCAGCCGACCGACGTGGCTGACGGCGGCTCCGTGCGTCACTGGGTAACTCCGTCGCCCGGCCAGAAGGAGGAGATAGTTCTGGAAGTGGTGGTTTTCCGATAATCTCTCCCTTGAAGATCCACGTTTTGACACCAATCTTGCCATAGGTTGTATCAGCTTCAGCAAACCCATAGTCGATATTTGCTCTGAGGGTATGGAGAGGCACCCTACCTTCAATACTTGTTTCCGAGCGTGCCATTTCAGCTCCCCCGAGACGGCCGCCGATCGTGATCTTAGCACCTTGGGCACCGGCCCTCATCGAAGCGACAATACTCTTCTTCATGGCCTGTCTGAAATTCGATCGACGTAAAATTTGCAGCGCAACCGCCTCAGCAACGAGTTGGGCATCTAATTCAGGACGTTTGATTTCAGTCACATTTATTCGGATCGTGCGCTCGACAGGCGGCTCTGAATCCTGTTGTAGGAGGTGCTCTAAATCTGCTTGTAACTTTTCCGCTTCAACACCACGGCGCCCAATGACAATACCCGGGCGTGCAGTATGTATGTGAATGTTACACCGCTCGCCAACCCTCTCGATCTCAATCCGGGAAATACCGGCACGCGACAATCTCTCCTTAATAAAGGACTGAATCTTTAAATCTTCATGAAGCCATTGGCTGTATTCTTTTTCATTATACCATTTGGAATCCCAAGTCTCGATGATTCCTAGGCGTAATCCACGCGGATGCGTTTTCTGTCCCACTCAAACCTCCTCATCAAAATTCAGTCATGCAAACGATGCGGTACAAGAAAGGTAAGGGGACACAAGTCAAGCGCTTCAGAAGATCCGTAGGATTTTCAATATCCATCGTCCTCCCTTTCCTCACCTAGCACCACCGTAATATGACACCTTCGACGCAAAATCCTGCTTGCCATGCCTCTTGCCCTTGGACGAAACCATTTCCGGGTTACTCCCTCATTGACGAAAATCTGCTTGACGACGAGATTGCTTTCATCAATGGTAGCACCCTGATACTGTGCATTGCTTCGTGCGTTGGCCGCTGCAGATTGGATCAGCTTACGAATCACCGGAGAAACCGCCTTATGCGTAAATGTTAACTGGTTCAGGGCGTCTTCAACGTATTGACTTCTAACCAGATCCGCAACCAGACGCGCTTTACGCGGAGCAATAGGCACGTTACGGATACTTGCTCTAGCTTCCATGATAAGAATCTCCTAAATCTTAACGTCCGCCGCCAGCATGCGTTCTAAATGTGCGAGTGGGAGCAAATTCACCCAGTTTATGTCCCACCATATTCTCGGTAATATAAACAGGGAAAAACTTCTTCCCATTGTGGATTGCAAGGGTATGACCAATCAGGTCCGGAGTGACTGTCGATCTGCGGGACCAAGTGCGAATGACGCGCTTCGTCCCGGACCGATTCATCACTTCGATCTTTTTCAGCAGTTTCGAATCTATGTAAGGTCCCTTTTTTACAGAGCGCGGCATAGAGCACCTCCAGAAGATAATAGAAAAAAGACCCAGTTGAGTTAACCAAGCCAAATCGAGAAAGGGTACGAAATAACTTCCGCATTTGGGCAAAGCAACCGCACCCCTGCGGCTGTAGATTTTACTTATGTGTAAAACTTAACTAAACCGCCAGTCCTTACTTCCGACGACTGACAATATATTGACTTGACCGCTTCTTCGGATTCCGTGTTTTATATCCTTTGGTTGGAACACCCCAGGGTGTCACAGGGTGTCTACCCCCAGAGCTTTTTCCTTCACCGCCGCCGTGTGGGTGATCATGCGGATTCATCGCGACACCGCGAACTTTGGGACGACGCCCAATCCATCGAGTACGTCCGGCTTTACCGACGGATATATTGGCATGGTCAACATTACCAACCTGCCCAATTGTTGCCATGCACTGCACAAGGAGCAACCGAATTTCACCGGAAGGCATGCGAATTCGTGCATACTTTCCCTCGCGGTCAACGAGTTGAGCGGAAGCACCGGCACTACGGGCCAATTGTCCCCCTTTGCCGGGCTGCATTTCTATATTGTGTATTGAAGTCCCTAGGGGAATCTTTTCAAGCGCCAAAGCGTTACCGACCCTGATGGCCGCATCGGGGCCGGAATCTAATACATCGCCGACCTGCAACCCCAGAGGAGCAACGATATAGCGTTTCTCTCCGTCCCCGTAGTGGAGTAATGCAATGCGAGCGGATCGGTTCGGATCATACTCAATCGAGGCAACCTTCGCAAGGATACCAAATTTATCGCGCTTAAAATCGATGGTTCGATACCGCCGTTTATGCCCACCACCACGCCGGCGAACCGTCAGACGTCCTAGCGCATTACGCCCTGCATTTTTCTTCAGCCCTTTAACCAGGGATTTCTCGGGCTTTTGACGAACGACCTCTTCAAAGCTGTGCCCCGTCATAAACCGGCGACTGGGTGTTACTGGTGCATATGTCTTGACTGCCACTTTAAATCCCTCATTCTGCAAAGGCACCACTAGATGCCTTCAAAAATTTGGATGGTTGTTCCTTCAGTAACCGTAATAACCGCTTTCTTCCAATTAGGTCGTCTACCACGTCGATGTCGCAAAAACTGCCCTTTGGACTTTCCTCGAATTTGCATCGTATTAATCTTCAAAATTTTACCTTTGAGATCGAACAGTTCCTCAGCGGCTTTGCGAATCTCTACCTTACCGGCTTTCACATCAACAACGAAAGCATACTTATCTGATTCCCGAAGAATCGTGCTTTTTTCCGTAATTAGCGGTTGTTTGATAATCTGGTATGGATCTTTCATCTACGATTCCTCTGTCGTTGATGAACCGTTCGTTGACTGGACGAATTTACCCTCTAACTCTTCGGCAGAACGCTCGGTCAGCACAATTTTATCATGCCACAGCACATCGTAAACATTAAGGGTATTCGAAGTACAGCTATTCACGCCCGGGATATTGTTCACAGAAAGATAGATGTTCGATTCGGGCTGGCCAAGGACGAAAAGAACTTTACCCGTAAGCTCCAAACCATCCAGAATTCGGGTCATATCCTTCGTTCTGGGGCGATCGAGTGTAAAGTCCTCAATCAAGATGCAATCACCATTTTGAAACTTATCTGCTAAAGCGGAATGCAAGCCCATTCGTCGCACCTTCTTGGGCGTATATTGGCGATAACTACGCGGTATCGGACCAAATATAGTGCCGCCAAGCACACGTATAGGCGACCGACTATTCCCCACGCGGGCACGCCCCGTCCCTTTTTGACGGTAGAGTTTTCTTTTGCTGCCGTGGACCTCTCCTCGTGTCTTGGTGGAAGCGGTGCCTCGACGCTGGTTCGCGAGGTACGCAACAACACACTGATGAATAACAGCCCTATTAACGGTTGCATTCACAAACGCATCGGATAATTCTCTTTGACGCAGAGTTTCCCCTGAAGTATTATATACATCGAAAGATGCCATAGTTAATAATCCTTGAGAAGGGCGTGTTTTTATTTGCCCTGCTTCACTGCTTTTTTGACAATCAGTAAGCCGTTAGGAGGACCAGGCACCGCTCCTTTAATGAGTAACAGGCTCCTTTCCGCATCCGCCTGGATAACCTGTAAGTTCTGAGTGGTAACCCGCTTCGCTCCATGTCGCCCGGGCATTTTCTTTCCCTTGAAAACTCGAGAGGGCCACGAACTATGCCCAATCGACCCCGGACGGCGATGGTCTTGCTCGCCACCGTGGGTTTTATTTCCACCAGCGAACCCCCAACGCTTGACCACGCCAGTAAAACCACGGCCCTTAGAGGTGCCCGTCACATCGACAAAATCTCCCGGTGAAAAAATGCTAGCATCAAGAGTTGAGCCAACCGACAGACCTTCAGTGTTATCAATACGCACTTCTCTTAGAAACCGATGTGGTTTCACGTCAGCTTTTCTGAAATGCCCCATTTCTGGACGATTGACCTTATTCTCATTCCGACTGCCGAAGCCCAACTGAATCGCACTATAGCCATCTCGCTCATCGGTTTTTATCTGCACAATTACGCATGGGCCGGCTTCAACAACCGTGACCGGAATCGCAGCGCCCGAGTCGTCAAAAACCTGCGTCATGCCAATCTTCTTTCCTAATATTGCATTGCTCATCTTTCACACTCCGAAACGGTATCCTGTCTCCATGAAATTCGGGATAAACAGCAGACACCTACAAAAGCGTAATTTTGACATCAACACCGGCCGGCAAATCCAAGCGCATCAGTGCGTCAACGGTCTTGGGGGTCGTCTCTAAAATATCCAATAAGCGTTTGTGAATTCGCATTTCAAACTGCTCACGAGATTTTTTATCTTTGAATGTTGATCGCTGTACAGTATAAACGTGTCTATCTGTTGGGAGTGGAATCGGTCCCGACACCAGCGCCCCCGTCCGCTTCGCGGTATCCGCAATTTGAACCGCGGAATGATCTAACAGCCGATGGTCAAACGCTTTCAAACGAATCCTGATTCTCTGATTGTCCATTAACGTCTCCAATGAGAGCGGATAAGGATGAAAGCCGGGGAACCGGCTTTCATGTCTACCCTAAGGGTGATAATTGCCTCAATTATCCCTCGATCACCTTTGAAACGACACCCGCTCCGACTGTATGTCCACCTTCACGGATGGCGAACCTTAGCTCTTCTTCCAGAGCAATCGGCTTTTTCAGTTCAACACTGATACGGATGTTATCCCCGGGCATGATCATCTCAACGCCCTCCGGGAGATTCATCACACCGGTCACATCTGTAGTACGGAAATAGAACTGCGGGGTGTAGCCGCTGAAGAATGGTGTCCAGCGCCCACCTTCCTCTTTGGTCAGAATATAAATTTCAGCTTCAAATTTGGTGTGCGGCGTGATACTACCAGGAGCCGCTAACACTTGACCGCGCTCCACCTCTTCACGGCCGATACCGCGCAGCAGCACACCGACATTGTCGCCAGCCCGGCCCTCATCAAGGAGTTTGCGGAACATCTCGACACCGGTTGCGACAGTGCTATGAGTTGGAGAAAGCCCGACAATCTCAACGGTCTCGCCGACGCGCACGATCCCGCGTTCAATGCGTCCTGTCACGACTGTACCGCGCCCCGTAATCGAAAAAATGTCTTCCACAGGCATGAGGAAGGGCCTATCAACATCCCGTACGGGTTCAGGGATGTAATTATCACATGCCGCCATGAGTTCTAAAATTGACTGAGCTGCAGGGGAGTTCGGATCGCCGCCACTTTCCATGGCTTGTAGAGCGGAGCCGTTAATAACTGGAATCTCATCACCGGGAAACTCATATTCACTGAGAAGCTCTCGGACCTCAAGTTCTACCAACTCCAGCAACTCTGGATCGTCAACCATGTCCGCCTTATTCAGGTAGACAACGATACTCGGCACGTTCACCTGCCGTGCGAGAAGAACATGCTCACGGGTTTGCGGCATCGGACCATCAGCGGCAGAAACGACCAGAATCGCGCCATCCATCTGAGCCGCACCGGTAATCATGTTTTTGATGTAGTCCGCGTGGCCAGGGCAGTCAACGTGAGCATAGTGTCGATTCTCAGTTTCGTACTCAACGTGTGCGGTGTTAATCGTGATGCCACGCTCCTTCTCCTCGGGCGCCGCGTCGATTTCCTCGTAAGTCTTGACGTAATCTGCCCCAGAAAGATTTGATAAGATCATGGTAATCGCTGCGGTTAAAGTCGTCTTACCATGGTCAACATGTCCAATAGTGCCAACATTAACGTGCGGCTTGGTCCTTTCGAATTTCGCTTTTGCCATGTGTGGGTCTCCTCACATTAATAACTAATGGTGCTAGTTTGAAACCATAGATTTAGTCATAGCAAAGATCCATTTTTTGCGAGGTCGAAAATGTCAATTCTACGATCCTTGTGGGGACTGCATCTTCGTCAACTAGCACCAAAGGTTAATATAGTAATCTAATATAACAATCTTCTCGCTCATCAATCTGACTGAGAGAATTGGCAACATATCCCATCAGCAGAGAGAGCGATTACGCATAAAGTCCTTTAGATGAGATAATTTCTGCAGCGATGTTCTGGGGCACATCGCTGTAGTGTGCAAACTCCATCGAATAAGTCGCTCGCCCTTGTGTTAAAGACCGGAGGGTCTTAACATAACCGAACATCTCAGAAAGTGGAACATAGGCTTTAATGACTTGTATTCCAGTCTTTGACTGCATATCTGTATGGAGAATTTGAGCACGGCGTGCATTGAGATCTCCCAGCACTTTTCCCAAATATGCATCAGGAACGATGACTTCGACTTCCATGATCGGTTCAAGCAGGACTGCATCCGCGCTTTTCATTGTTTCTTTGATGGCAATCGAAGCGGCGATTGAAAACGCCATTTCAGAAGAATCAACGGGATGATAGGAACCGTCGTACAATCTCACACCGACATCGACGATAGGATATCCTCCCACAGTTCCAACGTTCATCGCATTCTCGGCGCCTTTACGGACAGAGGAGATATATTCCTGGGGAATGGCGCCTCCCTTGATTTCATTGATGAACTCAAACCCCGCTCCTTTTTCTAACGGATAAACCTCAATCGCCACATGTCCGTATTGACCGCGACCACCGGACTGTCTGATGAAACGTCCCTCACCTTTTGCCCGACGGCGCGCGGTTTCACGATAGGCCACGCGAGGTTTTCCAATATCTGCGGAGACCTTAAACTCTCGAATCAAGCGATCAACAATAACTTCCAGGTGGAGTTCTCCCATACCCGAGAGGAGGGTTTGCCCGGTTTCCTCATCTTGATGAACCTTAAAGGTCGGGTCCTCCTCCGCCAACTTTGACAGGGCCACGTTCATCTTATCGATATCCGACTTTGTTCGTGGCTCAATGGCAATGGACATCACTGGCGATGGGAACTCCATTGATTCCAAAGTAATCGGAGCATCGGGATGACAAATCGTGTCGCCGGTCGTGACAGATTTAAGGCCAATGACTGCAACAATATCTCCGGCGTAAACAGCTTGACGTTCCTCACGTTTATTTGCGTGCATCTGCATCAGCCTTCCGATTCTTTCAAATCGCTGACGCGTGCTGTTGAACACCGTGGCTCCTTTGGCCAAAACGCCGGAGTACACACGGAGAAACGTGAGTTTCCCAACATGCGGGTCAGTCATCACCTTGAAGGCTAGCGCAGAAAACGGAGCATCGTCACTTGCTAGACGCTTTTCTTCCACTTGCGTTTCTGGATTCAAACCGGTGACCGATGGCACATCGATTGGGGAAGGTAAAGAGTCAATTATCGCGTCTAACAATGGCTGAACGCCCTTGTTTTTGAGGGCAGTTCCACACATAACCGGAACAATTCTGCCACTCAACGTTGCACTTCTCAAACCGGCTTTAATCTCTTCGACAGATAACTCAACCCCATCAAGATATTTAATCAAAAACTCATCGTCACCTTCAGCAATCGCTTCCAGCATCTGTTCTCGGTATTCCAGTACACTCTCCATCATTTCTTCCGGAATGTCTATTTCATACATGATAGAGCCGAAACTGGGTTCATCCCATGCAAGCCCTTTTAAGGATACCAGATCCACAACGCCGCCAAATCGCTCAGATGAGCCAATCGGCAGTTGGATAGGTACCGCCCGGGCGCCGAGCCGCTCAACCATCATTTCTAGGGTGCGGAAAAAGTCCGCACCGGTTCGATCCATTTTATTGACAAAGGCAATGCGGGGCACCTGGTATTTATCCGCCTGTCGCCATACCGTTTCAGATTGGGGCTCAACACCGCCAACCGCACAGAACACAGCCACAGCCCCATCAAGTACCCTTAAAGAACGCTCCACCTCGACCGTAAAGTCAATATGTCCTGGCGTATCAATAATATTGATAAGATGTCCATTCCATTGGCACGTTGTTGTAGCAGCGGTAATGGTAATGCCACGTTCCTGCTCCTGGACCATCCAATCCATCGTTGTGGTACCATCGTCGACTTCGCCAATACGGTGCACTCGCCCCGTGTAGTATAATACACGTTCGGTCACCGTCGTCTTACCGGCATCAATATGCGCCATAATTCCGATGTTGCGCGTGTATGTCAACGGAAACCGACGTTGATCGATGGATTTCTGATTTTCAGATGTAATCTGGCCCTTCTTTTCAAATTTCATTTTCTGAGGTCACCTGCTTTAAGGCATCACCATTCTACCACCGGTAATGGGCAAATGCTCTGTTTGCCTCTGCCATCCGATGTTGATCGAGTTTTCTACGAATTGCTGCACCTTCGTTTCTCGAAGCGTCGAGCAGCTCCCCAGCCAATCGCTCCGCCATTGTTTTCTCACCGCGCGCTTTTGCAGATTGGATAATCCACCGCAGCGCCAGCGTCGTGCGACGCTCCGCCTTAACATCAACTGGAACTTGGTAAGTCTGCCCGCCAACACGTCGAGAACGGATTTCAAGAACTGGCTTCACATTGTTAATCGCTTGACGTAATATATCCAGTCCATCATCCCGGGCGCGCTTTTCAGCGATATCCATACTGCTATACAAGATTTGCTGGGCAACACTCTTTTTCCCGCATCTCATCAAGAAATTTATAAACTTTGCGATAAGCTGACTATTATATTTTGGATCCGGAAGCACTTCCCGTCTAACAAAAAGACCTGCACGTCGTGGCATGCTTTTCTCCTTGCCTACCTGGGTTTCTTCGCCCCATATTTCGATCGCGCTTGCATTCGATTTTCAACGCCTGCTGCGTCCAATGTCCCTCGGACAATGTGATACCTGACATTGGCTAAATCCTTGACCCTGCCGCCACGCACCAGAACAACCGAATGTTCTTGCAGGTTATGATCAATTCCGGGGATATAACACGTTGCTTCCTGACCGTTCGTAAAACGAACACGAGCAATCTTACGAAGCGCAGAATTTGGCTTTTTGGGGGTTACAGTCCGAACTTGCAAACAGATACCACGCCGCTGTGGGCACCCCTGCAATACCGGAGATTTACTTTTTTTACGCGGTCTTTTACGAGATTTTCTGACTAATTGATTAATCGTTGGCATATCTACCTCGAATCACTATGTACAGACATAAATAAAGCCCCAACGGGGCTCACAAGGTCAGACTCAACAACAGAGTAAACTGTGAAAAACACATCTAAAGTGCTTTGGGCCTAAAAACGCTTCCCCCTCTCTGCCTCATTCAAGGCATAAAACCACACAGTGTTGCCGAAGGGTCAATTATACCAAACGGATGATTGAATGTCAAGAGATTTTCTAAGTTTTTTTATAAAGTGGTTGTTGTTATAAATTTGTCTCTCAAGATTTTGGCTCAAAGTAGATGGGGTCGGGGTTGGCCCATTCTTCTTCATCGTCTGCCCATACTTCGCGTTTCCAAATGGGGACAATCTGTTTCAGCCGGTTCATGGCGTAATGGCATGCCTCAAACCCATCTTTACGATGGGGCGAAGCCACCGCAACTGCCACACTGACTTCACCAATCTCCAGGCGTCCAACACGATGGATGGTGGCGACCCGATCCAATCCCCACTTTTCGGCGATTTCCTGCGCGATCTCCGCCATCTTATTCTCTGCCATCGGTGCGTAGGCTTCGTATTCGAGGTAGGAGACTTCCCGGCCTTCCGTATTGTTGCGCACAGTACCTAAGAATGTGACGATTGCCCCTGCATCTCCTGTTTGGACGGCACGAATCACATCCTCTGCTGTGATAACCTCTTTCGTGATCTTAAACATCTTGACCTCCAGTTACCGGTGGAATCAAGGCAACTTCATCGCCCGCTGAAAGCTGAGTGTCTGGCGTGGCATACTCCCAGTTTACGGACATCTGCATGACATCGTAGTATTCTGCAAATTCAGGCACCTCTGCCTCAAGCCGTTGGAGAATATCCCTTACAATCGCGCCTTCTGGCAACTCCATGTCTTCTTCGTCTCTGCCGAATATCTCGTGGCACGCGGCAAAATATTTAATTTTAACTTGCATCATCTCTCCCATGAAAAGTGGTGTGGTTTCCAATCTGACTCATTGGAAACAGAGCATTGGACAAATCGCTGATATTATACCGCAACGCCGATCCGAAAACAAAAAAACCTTGCCGCTTTCATCTTTTTATTCCGTATAGATTGTGCTATACTGTTTTGCATCTTTGCTGGGTAAGGAGGCAAATCAGATGGAAAAACGACAGTTGGGAAACAATGGTGACTTCGTTCCCGTCATCGGTTTTGGTGCGTGGCCCATTGGCGGAGGCATGGGAGATGTCGACGAACGGACCGCGATTTCGACGGTGCACGCCGCTATTGATAACGGCATTACATTAATTGATACCGCGCAAGCATATCGTACTTCGGAAGCAGTGATTGGCAAAGCCTTGAAGGGAAGGCGGAATGAGGTTTTTCTCGCGACAAAAGTCAGTGGGCACTACTCACGGGATGCCATCCGCAGTGCAATCGAGAACAGCCTGCGCCAATTACAGACGGATTGTGTAGATCTCTATCAGATCCATGGATGGAATCCGGAGTACCCGATCGATGAGAGTATGCAAACGATGGAGAGGTTGCGCGAGGAGGGAAAAACGCGATATATCGGTGTCTCCAATTTCGCGGTGGATCAGATGAAACTCGCGGCTCAAACCGCGCCTTTCCACTCGCTTCAGCCGCACTATAATCTGCTAGATCGGGAAATCGAGGCGGAAATTCTGCCGTATTGTGAATCGCAACAGATCGGCATCCTGGCGCACAGTCCGTTAGCGAAGGGATTGCTCACCGGCAAATACACACCGGATTATCAGTTTCCAGAAGACGATGAACGCTCACGGATGCCCCGATTTCAAGGGGAGGGTTATCAACGAAACCTGGCGAAAACGGAAAAGCTGAAAGCCATTGCGCAGCGACGGAATCTGACGCTCATTCAATTGGCGATCGGTTGGTTATTGCGGCTGCAGGCGGTCACCTGTGTCCTCGTCGGCGCCAAGAATCCCGAGCAGGTTGCAGAACACATCGGTGGACAAGGCTGGCAATTCACAGATGCGGAGTTACAGGAAATAGAAAACGTGCTGGCAGAAACGTCGTGATCGATGAACTTGGCAAATGGAGATCTTCTTTCGAGGCGAAGAATGATGAATCTCGCAAACATAAGAAAAATTGGTATCCTTGGCGCGGGCACGATGGGGTCGGGCGTTGCGGAGATCTTTGCCGAATCAGGCTACGATGTCATTTTTTACAACAGATCTGAGGCGGGGATGCAACGCGGACTGGGGCGCATCCGATCCAACCAGGGAACGTTGATTCGGAATGATATACTCACACAAGCCGAAGCCGAGGCTGCGCAGGAGAGAATTCATCCCACTCACGATTTGACAGACCTTGCGCCGGCAGATGTCATTTCCGAATCCATCGCTGAAAATCTGGAAATGAAAGTAGCGCTCTTCAGGAAACTCGATCAGATCTGCTCGGAAAAGGCAATCTTGACAACAAACACTTCCGGTTTGAACATCACGCAGATCGCGGCGGCAGTTTCGCAGCCTGAGCGGTTTGCGGGGCTGCATTATGTCAATCCGCCTCACATTATTCCGCTCGTGGAAATCATCAAAGGCGAAGAGACTTCCGACGCCACGTGTGAGTGTTTGATTGACCTTGCGAAAGAGATGAAGAAGGAGCCGGTGCTCGTACAAAAAGATGTCCCCGGATTTGTCAGTGTTCGCCTTCAGTTTGCGGTGATGCGTGAGGCGTTGCATCTTGTCGAAGAAGGCATTGCCTCCCCGGCTGACATCGATGCGGTGATGAAACACGGATTGGGGCTGCGGTGGGCATTACTCGGACCGTTGGAAATTGCCGATCTGGGTGGGCTTGATGTTTTCCATACGATTAGCAACTATCTGTTCAAATCGCTGAGCAACGCAACAGATTCTCCGAAGGTACTGAAAGATTCGGTTGCGGCAGGAAAACTGGGTGCAAAGAGTGGTTCCGGTTTCTACGATTATTCGCCAGGGAAGGCACAGCAGATTATCGCTGATCGGGATGAGAAGTTGCTGGAGATGCTACGGCTGAAATCACGCGGCACGCTCGCGTAGTGATTTTCCACCACGAATTCGCCAAGCCCGTGACGTTGCCATTTTTGCCGGACAGCCGAAGCCATCACGTATTTTCTAGCAGATGTTGGAGCGCCGCTTCCAGTTCTGGATAGTGGAATTCATATCCTGTTGCTAAGAGTCGGGCAGGTTCGACACGGGCGCTGCTGAGGAGGAGGGCCTCCGCCATTTCGCCGAGGGCAAGCCGAGCAGCAAACGCCGGCATGGGAAACACCGTTGGGCGTCCGAGAACTCGCCCCAAAATCTTTGTGAACTCGCGGTTGGTGACCGGATGGGGAGCAACCACGTTCACCGGTCCCTCAAGTGTATCGGTGATGAGCGCATGACGAATTGCGCCGGCGCCGTCATCCAACGCAATCCAACTCATGTATTGCCGGCCGCTTCCTATCCGCCCACCGACACCCAGGCGAAACGGGAACAGCATCTTTGCCAGTGCCCCACCTGCGGCGCTGAGCACCACGCCGAAACGGAGATGCACCACCCGAATCCCGCTTTGAGTTGCCGGTTCTGTAGCTGTTTCCCATTCGCGGCAGACTTCCGGCAGGAAGCCCGTTCCAGACGGACTCTCTTCGTTGAGAATTTCCTCGCCGCGATCGCCATAGTAGCCGATAGCCGACGCGCACACCAGGACTTTGGGCGGCTGTGTGAGGTTTGCCAGCGATTCAGAAAGGAGGCGAGTGCCCTGAACCCGACTGTCGCGGATTCGTGCCTTTCTTTCGGCCGTCCATCTGCCGCCGGCGATATTCTCTCCGGCAAGATGTACGACAGCCTTGAACGCTTTGAAACTGTCCGTATCGATCTCTCCTGCCTCAGGGTTCCAGTGGACTTCCGCTTCTCCAGGCAACGGTTTGGACCGGACAAGGCGCGTAACACGATGGTCGTCAGTGATGAGCGAGGGCACCAGTGCCGAACCAATAAGTCCGGTTGATCCAGTGATAAGGATATTCATTGGACAATCCTCCTTAGAGATTCGTCGTTGACGAAAGGGACAAGGCGATTGGGAGCCTACTTTCCAATCAATTTGGAGAATTCATAGAAACATCATATTGCAACAACAACCTGCTACAGTATAGGATATATATCGACAAAGTGTCAAGCGTCATGTTGGAAGGAATTCGGCATCTGGAGGAGACATGAGACAACCGAATGTTTTATTCTTGATTACAGACCAGCAGCAGGCGGCAACCGTTGCCCCCGGGTCCCCGTGCCGGACGCCTCATCTGGAGCAACTGAGCGCGGAAGGCACGCGCTTTTCACGCGCATATACCGTCAACGCCATCTGCTCTCCGACACGGGCGAGCCTTTTCACAGGTATGTTGCCTCACACGCACGGGATGGTGGATTGCACTCACACGGTCGAGGATTATCGCGCCAGATTTCGTCGAGGATTAACGCTCTGGAGTCAGCGGCTTCAAGAGGCAGGATATCGACCGCATATTTTGGAAAGTGGCATGTCGAACGCACATTACGGCACATTGCGATTCGGCCCAGTCGGCCCGGATATGGGTTGATCATCATATCGACATTGGAGGCAGAAGCATGAAACGTCAAACCGCAGTGAGTATCGTTGGTGATACGTTTTACATCAATGGAGAAATTACCTATCCTGGTCGGTCTTATGAAGGCCATAAGATCGAAGGATTGCTCCTCAATTCCCGGATGGTGCAGGGCATCTTCGATGATCGCAATCCGGAGACGGTTAGTCGCTGGGTGTACCCGGACACTGGCGAATGGGATGCGGAGCGGAACACGCGCGAGTTTATCGCCGCGATGCCAGAATGGCGATCATACGGCTTGCTGGCATTCACAATCAACCTGCAAGGCGGGAGTCCGGAAGGATACTCGAAAGCGCAGCCGTGGCACAATTCGGGGATTGAATCGGATGGCAGCCTGAATCCGGGTTACATTGATCGATTGACCCGTATCATTGACCGCGCTGATGAACTTGGCATGGTCGTCATCCTCGGCTACTTCTACTTCGGACAGGATCAGCGTCTCACCGACGAAGCGACAGTCATTCGCGCTGTGGATAACATCACCGGCTGGATCTTTGATCAAGGCTACACCAACGTACTGGTCGAGGTCAACAACGAGTGCAACGTCCGACGATATACCCACGAGATCTTGAAGCCCGATCGTGTCTATGAACTGATCGAGCGGGTCAAGGATACAATCCATGACGGACGAAGGCTACTTGTTGGAACAAGCTACGGCGGCGGAAAGGTTTCAGAGGAGAATGTCGTCAGATCCTCTGACTTCCTGCTGATGCACGGCAACGGTGTCAGCGATCCGAACCGTATCGCCGAGATGATGCGGCAGGCACGCGAGGTGCCCGGCTATCGACCCATGCCGATCCTCTTCAACGAAGATGACCATTTCGACTTCAATCAACCGCTCAATAATTTCGTTGCCGCGATCAGCGAGTACGCCTCATGGGGATATTTCGATCCGGGAGAGAATAATTACTGCGATGGCTACCAGAGCGTACCGACGCAGTGGGGAATCAATACGGAGCGCAAGCAGGCGTTTTTCGAGAAGGTTCGGGAGATTGTGGGTGGATAATCTATCTATGTGCGGTAAGCAGCATCAATGCCATACAGCCGAGGGAGTCCGAGCATGATATTCATATTCTCAACCGCTTGACTGGCGGCGCCTTTGCCAAGGTTATCGATCAGCGAACAGATATAAGCAAATCCCTCATCAACCCTGACTTTGATGAGGAGTTTATGGGTATCGGCGACATCTCTAGTCCCCCACTGCTTATCTGCAGTATCTTCCACAAGTGAGACGAGATCTTCCGGCTGGTAAGCCGCCTTGATCGTTTGACTCAATTTTTCAACGACCTCCGCTTCCGTAAGGTTTTTCAGTGGCTCCGCCAATTCGACCTTGATGTTTGCGTTAATCCCTCTGAAGACGGATCTCAGGACGATGGGAGTAAAGTCGACATTAAATCCGGAATACCGCTCCATCTCCGGGACATGCTTATGTTTTCTGCCGTAATTGTACGTAATCTCGTTTGGTTCATCCTCAATTTCCCGCCGAGCACCTGAATTCCCCGTCGTCGCGACGATTGTCGCATGTCCCTCGACAAGTCCTTTGAGCGGACTTAAAGCCAAGATTACGCTCGTCGGATAACAGCCCGGATTTCCCACTAACCGGGCTTCAGCAATCTGATCGCGTAAAAGCGCTGACATTCCATAAACCGCTTCGCCCAACAACTCCAGAGCTTGATGCGATAATTCATACCATTTTTCAAATTCCGCCTGCGGCAATCTGAAGGCACCGCTCATATCAATCACCTTCTTGCCCAGGTCGCAAGCGACGGGCGCGTACGCCATCGATTCCGGATCTTTTGTCGCGAGGAAGACCAGATCGCAGGCGTTCAGATTGCCTGCCTCTCTTCTTGAATTTTTTCTGAAATCGATTTCAACCTGATCGTGATTTTTTAAGACCTTTTCAATCTCTTGACCGACCATGCCAGTATCGCCAAATATTCCAATTTTATACATAGCGAGGCCCTCTCTGTGCGCTTCAACTGACCTTCGTATTCAGTCAACTTTGTCACATTTGCCTGTAGAGTTTGGGGCGGATTGCACGATGGCAACCACAATCCAATCCGATTGAGCGGCTATGGAGACATCTTTCGGACAAGATGCTTCGGATTCCATTACCACGAAACCCAGCCGCCATCGACAGCGATTGTTTGCCCGGTAATCCAGTTGGCGGCTTCCGAAGCGAGGAACAGCACTGCCCCGACAACTTCGTCGACCTCACCAACACGCCCCATTGGGATACGACGCACGACATCATCGTAAAACTCCTTACGCTCCAAAAGCACATTCGCCAATGGAGTCCGCGTGAAAGCAGGAGCAACGCCGTTCACGGTCACGTTGTGAGGTCCCCACTCGACCGCCAGTCCCTTCGTCAACAGCACCACTCCACCTTTGCTGCCAGAATAAATGGTTCGCAGGGGGCCGCCCACAAGCCCCATCGTCGAGGCGATATTGATGATCTTCCCCTTCTTCCGCTCGATCATCGGTTTCACAAGGGTCTGCGTCAGAAAGAACAGGCCTTTGAGATTTAGATCATAAACCGCGTCCCAATCCTCCTCCGTCACTTCGACCGCCGGTTTGGGGCGGTTGGTGCCGGCGTTATTGACGAGGACATCCACACGTCCCCACACGTCGAGTGCTTCCTGTGCACCACGTTTGACCTCGTCCATGTTGCTGATATCGAAAACCACCGGTTCCGCTTTACCGCCTGCCGCTCGAATCTCGTCCGCGACACTTTCGAGATCGGAACGGGTTCGGCTATTCAAGAGGACGTCGGCACCCATCTGCGCCGCGGCGATCGCTAGACCGCGTCCGATGCCTTTGCCGGCACCTGTGACTAACATCACTTTACCTGTCAAATCAAATCCGGGAAATGCCATAATAAACCTCCATTTGTA
>JAPUIP010000104.1 GCA_027296925.1 Candidatus Poribacteria bacterium
GGAAGGCCTCGTCCAGCGACAGGGTCTCTACCAGGGGGGTGAGGGCGGTCAAGGCGGCGCGGATCTGGCGGCTGACGGCGGCGTAGACCTCCATCCGGGGCCGCACCACCACGGCGTCGGGGCAGAGCTTGAGGGCCTTGAACATCGGCATGGCGGAGCGGACCCCGGCGATCCGGGCGATGTAGCAGCAGGTCGCGGCCACGCCGCGCTTGCCGCCGCCGACGATCACGGGGCGGTCGGCGAGGGTGGGGTCGTCGCGCTTCTCGACCGAGGCGTAGAAGGCGTCGCAATCCATGTGGGCGATGGAGAGGGCGGTGAGTTCGGGGTGGGCGAGGACGCGCGGCCGGGCGCAGGCCGGGCAGCGGGGGCCGGGGTGGTCGGAGAGGGTCAGGCAGTCGCGGCAGAGGGTGGGCATGGGCGGAGGGTAGCAGATCGTCGGGGCTGGGGGGAGGGGGGTGAGTGAGGGGGGTTGCAGGTTTGCAACCTGAGTTAAACTGTTGATTTAAATGTATATTCGAAAAATAGGTGTGCGTAAGCCAGTAGGGGCAAAGTGGGTTCTCGGAACCCACCATCATTTGAGTAGCGTAAAAAATGGTGGGTTCGGAGATTCCACCCTACGAGTTGAAAGCCGACTAGGTCGACCATAGTGTCATGCTTGGCCGACTGTTCGCGACCCACAACAGATGCGCTCTGTCCGCCATCAAGATTGACCTCTACGCCGTTCTTGCCTCCACGCCTGCCAATCCACGTCCTCTTCCGTGGCTGTTGCGATAAGATCAGGATCGCAATTCTGTGGAAAGACGACCAGGTTGCTACTCGAGTGCCGAGCATTCGGGACCAGCATTGCTCCAAAACCCAGAAAACCGACAGCTTCACCAATTCTTTGGCATTCGCCGTAGAGCATTTTCTGATATTTTGAAGTATCTATGCCAAGCTGAGCTAAGAGAGCCATGTCAGTCAGATCGATGACTTTGTCGAACCATGCCCGCATCTGATAGACCACCGACGTAAGGCGACTTGGAAAGACAGATTGTCCGCGGCTGATGTGGAAGTAAATTTCCGAAATCGCCCCGTCCTTCTCAAGCGCACAGTACAGAACTTCGCTCTCGCGACGGTTCCACCGACCCGCACCCTTTGACCCATCGATTGGTGGTCTTGAACCGTGTACAACCCGCCAGAACTCCCCTTCGAAAGTGGTCTCCGGAAGATCCGCCAGCGCGTCAAGCAGCGTCACATCGTGGCTGGCACGGCGCCCACTCATTCAGAGATAGACTCCGCTCTCTAGCCGATCGAGGACTTCAAGCACTTCTGGCGTGCGATCTTCATTGATGAGGTCATAAGGTTTCTCGCCGTTGAGCTGCGGATGCCCAGCCTGGAGCCATAGCCGCGCTTCGTCGGGCTCATAGAAGTCTGACAGACGTTCAGCCACCCATCGAAGCTCCGCGATGACCTGTTGCTTTTCGATTGTGGGGCTACCCTGCCCCTTACTCCAGCGGTGAACGGTCGGAGGGGAAACACCGATTATGTTGGCCAAGTCAACGTTCTTAAGACCACTGAGCTCTCGAAGCTCACCAACCATCCGAGCGACAGCCGTTGGCTTATGGGCAAGCGCAGTCAACTCCGCCTCCTACTGACTGGGTGCTTTGCTACGACGCCCATAGGCACCGTCACTTCCGGGGCAAAAGCTATCTTCCCGATACGCTCTGCGGTTTGTTCTAACGCCTTCTTCATTCTGTTCAGCCTTGTAGCAGCCTTTTCGGCTGTTTCGAGAAATCCCTCAGGGGCTTTCTTGAGCCGCTGCGAACGATTGGCTCTGGATCGCATACCTTCAAGATAGGTATCGAGGAAGTAGTCCGCGCGGCGTGCTTCCGGTACTTGGGAAAGATCGGTCACAATCCGGGATTGCTCGCTCAGATGATGCGCTTCCGGCTCATGCAGCATCACATCGATGCTGCGGCAACAGCTAGGTTCAAGGCAGCCATACACCGAGCGTGCTGTCGTCGATGCAGCGAACAACGCCTTCATCTCTGAGACTTTCATTCGACGGTCAAGTCCGGCAACGAACACCGCGCGTTCATTCCCACCACCTCCCCTGCCACGCGGTTTCAGCCACCCGCTCGTCTGGAATCCATCTTTTCCCTTAAGTCCGTTCGAGTAGCCGCTCGCGACGCCAAAAGAATTCAACGCATATGCCGTGAGGCCGCCTAGTCGATCCATGATTATTGGGATTCCAAGCGCATGAAACTCCAGCACAGCACGTGTCATCTTGTCCACACCGGCTCCCGTCGCATCCGCACCAAACCCCGCGACCCGCAACCAAAGCGCTTCAATTGGTAAGCCCTGGACGCCAGAAATGATCTTCTTAACGAACTCAACATCCTTGATTTGTGCATTGTCGAGGATCAATGCGTAGTTGATTCGGACCGCCTGCCCGCCTTCGCGATCAAGCGTGGCTCGCAGTGCCTCGCAACTTTTCCGGTCCACATCAAACCAGAATGCCTGATCGCCGCCTAGGTAGTGCGTCGGGCTGAGCACAGTGTGAAATCCGCGCGCAACCGCGAATCTCGCAATCGGCTCAACCACGCTTCGGTTGGTGCCTGGCTTGAAATCCTCCAGTTCGAGGGGGCTATCCTTGCGTGCCCAAGGCGCATCGCTAACCGTTCCCGAGAACCGGCCCAGCACACTTTGCTCGGCGATGTTGGTATCGAGGATTAGTTCGTGGCCTTCGTTTTTGACGTCGCGGATTAGATCCTGTTGTGTTTCGACATAGCACGCATCGAAAACGACGCCATGCTGAGAGAGACGTCCCTCGGCGCGCATTCGGTCTGCCAATACGTGCTCATGGTAGCCGACCCGCAAGTAGTGCGCCATGCGCTGCGGCGGCTTGTGCAGATGGAAAACGTTCGACATCAGTAGCCTCCTTTAAAAAGCTTATACCAAAAAAGTTTCATGAATGTCAAGTCATGAAATTTTTTTGCAAGACTGGAGCGCTCCTGAAAGACATAGCCTGTGCTGGCAGTTGGAAAAACGCTGCGAGCGCCCAGTAAGGGCCTATGAGCTGCCGTCTGTTTCCAATGCGGCGAAGATCGACTTACTCCCATAGCGGCCACTCAAATTCATTGGCGCAATATAGTAGGAGGGCGCAAAGCCACCGATCACTTTGGGAGACACTTCGGCGGCTTCTGGCACATCTGCGACACTCTGTATCCATCCTTTAATGTCGGGAAAAACTTGGAAATCGGTCACACAGGCCAGACATAACGATCCCGTGCCTCCTCCCCCCCTTACTCCGGCCCAATCACCCGCTCGATCTCGTCGAACACCACATCCAGCAACTCGCTGTCGGCCTCCCTGCCGGTGAAGTGCAGCGTATATGGGTG
>JAPUIP010000105.1 GCA_027296925.1 Candidatus Poribacteria bacterium
GTCTGTCGTGCGGTGCTGCGCCTCCTCAAGGAGCACACCACCGCACAACACATCGCGACGGACCCCCATCCATATACGCAACGGCATCGCATGCCTCCGGGTTTCAACTACGAGCATCATTTGAAGGAATTTGGCGTACAATTTGTCGATGCTTGCTTGCCGCCATTCAAGGATTACGAGGTGCCGGGCGGCGGATCTATGTTCGATCTCTACACCCTAAGCGCATGCTTTGATGAAGCCGATGCGGTGGTTTCGGTCGCAAAGATGAAGAATCACGTGAAACCGATACGCCGGAGACGGTCGCCAACTGGCGTCGGACAACTTGCGATCAGGGTTTGATCTATCTCGAAAATCAAAAAGATCTGATCGACCGCCATCGTGGCAACTTTATCTACATGCAGGGCGGGGAGGTGGTCTGGAGTGGTCCAGATCCGTCCACCCTCGGGAGCCGCCGGCAACTGAGTGGGCAACAGAAGGATAGTGCGCTTTGGCTCAAGCTTGTCGATCCGGAGGAACATAAGGGCGAACAGTTTGGGGTTTACGATGAATGCCTTCAGGCGTTTGCCGCGTGACCGGGGCGGACCGCAACTGTAGAGGCGTTGTGCCAACCAAAATAGCTTCGCTACGCAAGGGCAATCAGCACGCGACGCCTTTACAGCCTCTATGGTAGCAACCAATTTTACAGCGTGAGTTTCGCCTATGGCTCTCATTCTGAAGCAACCAGATGCAAACACAATCATCCTGAAGCGCGGCTTTTTAGCTCGACTTTCTAGCCTGATTTGGTTCAGCGGGGCAGGCATTTTCATGTTCATGCCCAGGGGGGACAACCGGATCTGGATTGTCATTCCCTGCTTACTCATTGGCATACATGTGCTGACTTACACCGTGCGGATTCAGATTCGGCGTTCAGGACGCGATATTCTGTGGAAACGTCGCATCCTGCTCCTCTTTGCGACAGAGCAGTCGCTCCTATTTGCTGGGGTTCGTTCTGTGCGGGTTGGGACGCGGGGAATCCTCTTTAAGATGTGCCGCCTTTACTTTTTTCTGATTGATGCTTCAGAACTCTCCATTACTCAATCCTATTCGGCGGATCGAATCACAGCGCAAGGAGATGCGTTGGCGAAGTTCATGGGAAAGCCGCTTGTGTACAAAGAGCAATCCACGGCGAACACAAAGTCCGGAGATTGAGAGAGTTCTATTGACAAGGAGTTACAACGATGCTCGGAGCTAGAACCCTTTACTTTCCTGAAGTGGGTCCGGTGTGGGAGGATTGGGTACAGGTCATCAACGTTGGAAGTGCGCCGACAAAAGTGTTAGCGATCGCAAGGCACTCGCACACCGGCCAACCGGTATGGTCCGAAGAGAAGACGATTGATTCATTTGAATGCTGGACGCCGAATGTCGAGGCGGTTAAAGAAAAGCCTTCGATGCAGTTTAGTGCGGATGAGCCAATCGTCGCCGAACGCCACATGCATAAAGGAACGAATGTTCTGGATTTTGTTGGCGCGGCTGTTGAATATGAAACGGTAGGATTGCGCCTCTTCTTTCCGGAGCTGGTTTCCGGCGCGTGGGATTGGTTCCGTTTTCTGAACGTCGGGGAAACCGATGCCTTAATCAATATGGTCATCCGAAATAGAAATGGCGACGTTATCCGGCAACATCAGCATACAAACCCTTCTCTCCGTTGTTGGGAGGTCGATGAGCGGGTCATGGGAAATACGACCGGCACCGTCAAGGTTCAGAGTACGCAAGCCATCGTCGGGGAGCGACACCTGCATTACCGAGGACGGCACGCCGGCGCGGTTGTCGGTGAATATGGCGTTGTCATTGGGGAGTAGAGTTCTCCAGCTAGCGGCTATAGATCTGATGGCGTATGATCGCGACAGGAGAAAGCAAAATGTCAGAGCAACGAATGATAATTGAACAGACGGCTGAAGGCGAAATTTCTGTTGTGCACGATGGCGTGAGTCAGACAATGTCAACACTAGAGGAAGCTTTGCATGCCATCAAAGAGACGTTCACTGCGTCGCAAGGTCAACGGGTGTCAGCCGTACGAGAAACCAAGCAACCAGCGAAGGAAGACCAGGACTGGATTCGTGCGCTATGTGGAAAGTACCGAGATGTGCTGACACCTACAGAACAGTACTTCCGTGAAAAGCAGGAGGAGATTGAACTGGAAGCGCGTAGACTCGATAAACGTCGTTCCTAACGGAGGATGTGCCGTGGATCACTACGTCTTGGATGCTGGCGGACTCATTGCTTACTTCCGTCGAGAAACTAGATATCAGCTTGTCCAAATACGGCTGGAGATGGCTCAGCATCGGCGAGAGACCCTATGGATGCATACAGTGAATCTTTGCGAGGTTTACTATGACGCTTATCGACAGCGAGGCAAAACGGTGGCAGATCAATTGTTGAGAGATGTCAACAGGCTACCCATTCGTTTTGTGCGCACCATCAGCCGTCCTCATACTGAGGGAAACGGGACGACTAAAGGCAGCAGGACGTATTTCTTTAGCCGATGCTTTCGTAGTTGCTCTTGCTAACCTCAAAGGTGGGTGGCTCATCACGGCGGACCATCATGAATTAGACCCGGTTGAGGTACGGGGTGATGGTAGATTCTATTGGATCCGTTGATGAAAATGATCGCATCTGTTTTCACGAGGTATTGCACGCGCGATATAGGTTCTCACAAAGCGACGATTGTTGACGAATACACGGAACAGCATAGTCACCAGAAAGGATAGGTTTTCATGACAAGCGAACTCAAAGTGGGCTTGGTCGGTGCACCCCGCGGATCGGGTTTTATTCGGGCTTTTCAGACTGTCAGTGAAACGGCCCTCGTCGCGATTTGCGACCTTAATCCCGAGGTCCTAAACCGAGTCGGCGACCAACACGGAATCGAGCAACGATACACCGACTTTGAAAAGATGGCAGAGTCCGAGCTCGATGTGATTCTTGTTTCCACGCCGATGCCGCTGCATGTGCCGCAGGCGGTCACTGCGCTTGAGAACGGAAAACACGTCCTCTCCGAAGTCCCGGCGGCAACAGATCTCGAGCAGTGTTGGCAGCTCGTCAATGCCGTTAAAAGCAGCGGGAAGAAGTACATGATGGCGGAGAATTATACGTACATGAAGCCGAATGTGCTCGTCCGTGAACTCGCCCGGCGTGGCTTGTTTGGCGAGACCTACTTCGGTGAAGGTGCGTATATCCATGAACTGAAAGCGCATAACGAGGTCACAAAATGGCGGCGCAGATGGCAAACGGGACGGAATGGTTCTACGTATCCGACACACAGCCTCGGCCCGGTGCTGCAGTGGTTCGATGAACGGGTCGTCACCGTCGCCTGCTTCGGCACAGGACATCATTATCGGGATGCGCGCGGGGATGCCTACGAGAACGAAGATAGCACGACGATGATGTGCAAAACGACAAAAGGTGGGCTGATCGAGATTCGCGTCGATATGCTATCCAACCGTCCGCACAATCTGACCTACTACAGCCTGCAAGGGACGAAGGGCTGTTATGAAGCGCCGCGCGGTTTTGGGGATAGCCCAAAGATCTGGCTGGCGGATGACTCGGATAAAATGGAGTGGCGTTCGCTGTGGGATTTCGAGGCGGAGTTTATGCCGGAGATGTGGCGCAATCCGCCCGAAGAAGCCCTGCGTGCTGGGCATGGCGGCGGGGATTACTTCGAGGTCCGGGAATTCGTCGATTCAATCGTCAACGACACAAAGCCGCCCATCGATGTCTACGAGGCGCTCGACATGACAGTTCCGGGCTTGGTTTCGGAGGCATCGATTAACCGGGGTGGGGTTCCGCTGCCGGTGCCAGACTTCAGAGAGATTCGGCGTTTTCCCGATGACCTTCCAGAATCTTTGAAAAATAGCGAGATCATTCAAGTCCAATAGTCGAATCAATCCCCCGAGAGCTGTACCCTCGGACTTATATGATTTA
>JAPUIP010000106.1 GCA_027296925.1 Candidatus Poribacteria bacterium
GATGGGGGGGCTCGAATCTGGATCGGCACGGCTGATGGCGTCAGCCTCTTCCAGAACGGTCGATTCGAACGCGCATTGACAGCAAGCGATGGTCTCAACAGCAACAACATCGCCGCGATCGCCGAAATAGACGATGCACTCTGGTTTGGGGGTAAAGATAGTGGGGGGATTGGCCGTTTCCATCCGGAGATGATTCCGCCGCGCACGCGCATTACCGATGGTCCCGTGAACGGTGAAACTGTCGGAAGCGCAAGCGTTATCTTTAAGTTTGAAGGCGGCGATGCCAGCACCCCCAGCCGAGAACTTCGTTATGTCTATCAATTGGATGACGCACCGTTGACCCCAACCGACGACGACGGGAGCGATAGACGCGTGCTGCTGTCAGGGCTTACGGAAGAGCGCCATCGTTTCACCGTCCGGGCGATTGACACAGAAAAAAACATGGATACAGTTGGCGCAACGGCTGAATTTGTTGTGGATTCGATTCCCCCTCGCGTGAGCATTTCGGATCCAAAACAGAACGCAGTGATTGGTGGTGTTTATGAGATTGCCGGCACGGCTTTAGACGAAACGGATTTTCTGGATTATCAGATTGCTGTCTTCTTTGGAGGTTCGGTTTCCGGGGTTCCCGTATCTCCGGCTTTTGTTTCGACGACCCCCGTCCGGGGCGACACGCTTTATCAATGGGATACACGCACAGTCGCCGACGGTGAATATACGGTTCAGGTGCTCGCAAGGGATACGCCAAACGGCAGGTTTGACCGGCAGCATGCCGCAGCGGAATCGGTCACCGTTCAGGTCGATAACACACCACCCCGCGCGACAATCAAACGCCCACTGGACGGCGCTTCAATTTTAGGTGAAGTTGAAATTGAAATTGAGCTGACCGACGCACATCTGAGTCACTACATATTGGAATATGCACCCGCTCCTGCAGATAATGAGAGCAACTTACAATGGATTGAAATAATCCGTGAACAGATCGCGAAAGAGCGGGTGACAACAAGCTGGGACACTGCCAAACTCTATGGGCGGATGTTCCTCCGGGCAAGTGTGATCGATGCGGCGGGCAATCGTGGCGAGTCAGCGGTACTATCTCTCGAGCTGAAGAATGAAAGCGCGAAGCCGATTGTTGAGATCTTACAGCCGGACGGCACACGTCCCGTTGCGGGGCAGGTCATTATCATTGGCACTGTCGATGTGGGAAGCGCTCAAGACACGATTATCGAACATTTCAATTTGGATTATCGCCCGTACACCCCAACTGCCCATCCGCCGGAGTGGAGAAGTATCCGAAGTGGGCAATCGCGCTTCACTGAGGAGGAGATCTCGCGTTGGAATACAACGGAACTTCAACTCCCTGATGGCACGTATGTGCTGCGTCTGGGCGCAAGGGATAATCATCAATATACCTCAACGGTCTCGCAAATTGTCACTGTGGACAATACCCCGCCGGAAACCATCATAAAATCCCCACAGACGGGGGATGTTTTAGACGCCGGAAGTATTGAGTTCATGGGTACTGCAGCCGATAGACACTTCAAAGAATACCAACTAACGTTTCGCGCCGTGCCCGGCGGGGATTTTCAGCCGATTCCTGCGCCGTCGCCTACGCAGGCAAAGCGGGACTCAAGCCTAGCGATTTGGAATCCCCCTCAAATCGCGGGAACTTATGAAATTCGTCTCACGGTCCTGGATGAAGCGGGGAATAACGCAGAAGATGTGGTGCCTATCACAATCGACAACCAGCCGCCGCAGGTTCAGATTTCTCAGCCCATCGATGGGCAGGTCGTATCAGACGAAGTCGAGATTCGCGGCACGGCGGACGATGCACATTTGGCATGGTATCGGTTAGAGTTTCGAGATGTAGATGGCGGAGCGTGGCGTGAGATTGGCACGTTCACTTCGCCAAAACGAGATGGTGTGCTGGCAAAGTGGGAGCCGCCGGAAACGGATGGCGCGTATGAACTTCGCTTGATCGCCCGAGACCGGTCGGGCAGCCCGCCTGCGGAAACACGGATCTCCGTGATTGTGGATAAACTCCCGCCGCAAGCCGAAATTCTTTCTCCCATAGAAAATCAGCAATTGCCGCAACGAATTGAGATCCGAGGCACAGCGCATGACCGGAATTTCAAGGAATATGTCATCGAATACGGCGCTGGCGCATCGCCGGATGCCTGGACGCCGATTTCCAAACCACCGGCGTTTTTAAGCCCTGTAACTCGCGACACATTGGCGTCATGGGATGCCCCCAATTTATCGGATTGGTACACATTACGGTTACGCGTGGAAGATAAAGCCGGTCATCAAGAGTTGGATCAGGTCCATGTGTTTTTCAGTCGAGGTGTGGAACGCGAAAGCGGCGGCCCGGTGAAGAGCCAAGATGGACGTGCCCGCATTGTGTTTCCACCCAACAGTTTGCCGGAGCGAACCGTCGTCACCATTAATCCAGTTTCGCCGGAATCGGCGGAAATCAGGAGGGGTAGTGCGTCAGCGAACCAGCCAATCATCATCTACGATTTTGCGCCGGAGGGCTTGCGGTTGCACCGTCTCAAACCCGCGACGATCGAATTCACCATCGGTGCATTCTCGCAGTCCAGCACGAATGAAAGACTGACAATCGCTCGCTGGGATGGCGAAGTATGGCGCCCTATCGGTGGCACAATCGATGCACAGCGGAATACCATCTCGACGGTCGTTTCAACGCTTGGGCGGTATGCCGTTGCAACGATGCCGGTCGAAGAAGTTGAGGGTGACACGGAAATCGCCGACATGACATGCCAACCGCGCGTCTTTTCGCCAAGCGGTGGTGAATCGACGGCGATCTCGTTTCGTTTGAACCGCACCACCAACGTCAAAATCAGAATCTATAATGAAGCCGGACGACTGCGGCGACGACTAACAGACTCGGAACAGTTGTCAGCAGGGCGGCACGTCTTCTGGTGGGATGGACGTGATGATGATCATCAACTGGTTGTCAGCAATTTTTACATCGTCACCGTTGAAGGGGAAGGAGCACTGCGAACGAAAACGGTGATTGTGAAGAATGGACATCATCGGCAATAAGTCAAATCCTTGCGAATACAGGGCTTCCGGGAACGGGTCACAATTACCTAAAACTTAGCCCCGTCAATGTTTGAGCTTGATTGATGATATGGACGACCGAAACAGCCTTGACAAAATCAATGGCACTTCGCATAATATTCAAAATGCGACGCTGTCTGTTAATACTTTTCATGTTATCCGTTGCGGACTCGATATACGCCGTCGAAGAGCAGGCATCAACGGGTGTCCGCGCAATTGGATTCGGGGAAGCGTTCATCGGTCTCGCAGATGATGAAAACAGTGTTCGCAGAAATCCCGCCGGGCTTACACGTTTGGACAGATACGCTATTGGATTGGAGCAGACCCCATCGAAACTGTTTGATGCGCTGAAGACAAGCTATCTCAGTGTGGTTCTGCCGGCATCAGAGAAAATGGCGCTCGGCTTCGACTGGTTACAGGTCGGCATTGATGACGAGGAGCTCGACGCAAGCCGGGACAGTTTTAACTTCGCTTATAGTTACTCTCCACTATCCTTGCTGTCCCTTGGGCTGAATCTGAAGTACTTCACATGGGCGATTACGCTGGATGAGCGATCTGAAGGGAACGCCACCGGATGGGGGACGGATGTCGGCGTGCTTCTCCAACTCAACCGCCACTGGAGTGTCGGATTTTTGGCGCAGGATTTGATCGGCTTCGGTGCTGGAGAAGGCTTAAGTCGTGACACATGGATACGCCACGATACAGGTGTCAGCGAAAAGGTATTTCCGACAGCGTATAAACTAGGCGTCGCTTATCGCCCCACCACCAATTGGCTCGTTGCTACGGATATAACGGATCGGGTGCATGTCGGTGCGGAATTTCTCCCGAACCGCAATTTTGCCATTCGCGCCGGATTTCAGAAAGACCTACATACACCGGAGTCGCCAACCTACTCATTGGGTGGAAGTGTGAGATACAAGTGGATGAACTTCAATCTTGCCTACCTCATTCCCCCAACCCTGCCGCCAACAGCTTATGTAGGGCTTTCACTCAATTTCGATTTTCGGAAGCTGCCGGTGATTATTGAACACGTTCGCATGCGGAACCTCTATCCGGTCCATTACAACTACTATTTCACCCCCAATCGAGATGCCGAAACGGTTGTCTTAGAGGACCCCATCACACCGCCGGTGTTTACCGATGCAGACCGCGAGCGCTACTACCCATTGGATCCGCTTGACTCAATCGGCAGAATTTGGCTCAAAAATGTGAGTAACAAACCGATAACTGTCCGGATTGAGCTCTTTATTGATCAGTTCGTTAGCAAAGGTGGCACAGAAGTTGCTTCTGATATTTTAGTACCGCCATTAACGCGAGTTTCGGTGTCGATGCGAAGACTCGCGCTGTCGCGGAAAGCGCTGGCGTTGCCTCAGGCACAGCGTGTCGAAGCACGAATTCGTGTCATCGAGAGCGGCGGGACAGCGTACCGGACCAGCACAACATCGCTGAAGCTGCATGGGAACCACACGACAATCCTAGATGACGTCGCCAAGCTTGGTTCCTTTATCTCCTCCGAGGATCCAGCCATCCACGCTTTTCGGGATGCTATTTTCACCGAATTTAAGGAGGAGATTGAGATGTGGAGCATGCCAACCAATTTGTATAAGGCGATGCTTCTTTTTAGCGCGCTGCACGGTATATCTTACGCCACAGATCCAAATATACCGGGGGATAGCGGAACGATTGACGACATCAAATATCCACATGAGATGCTGGAACGTCTTATGGGCCAGATTGCCGGGGACAACAACGCACACACTTTCGGGGACTGCGACGATAGCACCGCGCTCTATTGTTCGTTATTGGAATCGACTGGGATTCAGACGGCGCTGATCCAGCTTCCAAACCATGTGATGATGGCATTCAGTCTCGGGGGTATCTCCCTCGATCGGGCGCAAGAGATGAACCTGCCCGATGTTTTTTATCAACCCATCAACGGACAGGTTTGGATTCCTGTTGAGACAACCCTCATCAAAGATGGATTTGCTGTCGCCTGGAAGACGGGGATTGAGAGCATACGAACAAGAGGTGTCATCGATTCGATCGCGGTTCAAGCGGCGTGGGATAAATATGGGGAGAGTACCTTCCGAGGAACGGAAAGGCAATTTTCTATTCCTAAAGATCAGATCCAAAAAAGAATCGATGAGGATTTGACCCGTCCGTGGCTACAGGAATTTTTGAAATACTTCTCAGAGGAGAGCACACAATGAAGCGCAAATACGAAGCCCTTTCGATAGTCTGTTTACTCTGCATGGTTTTGGCAAGTCCCGACACTCACGGGAAAGATGCAGTTACCGCCACATTCACTTTCGGTAAAATTGAAGTTCTGAAAACGGGTGAACAGGAGTGGCGTTTCCTGGAAAAGGAGACGGGGCTAGCGACCAGCGATCTGGTTCGGATGCCTCCCTTCGCCCTGATTCGGCTCAAAACAGTTGAGGGCGGATTTTTACCAACCCTTTCAGGCGGGCGTGAAGTACCTGTCGTCAAGTTAATCAATGAAGGACTTCAGCGCAAGAACAACACAAAAGGGAAGCATATTCGTCAGAATTTTGATGGCAGCCCTGCTATTGATGGACTGCCGCTTGGTAATCAAGCAAAAATGGCAAATCGCGTTTCGGTTTCTGACAGGATTGACGCAATCAAGGTGAGTCCCCGTGAGTTGGAAGACCTTCGCCGCCAACTCGATTCGCCTCCTGACGAGATTACGTCTTTCATCCCTCACTTGCCCCTATCCCCAACACGGGAAAACGCTGACAGTCCAACATACCCTGGCCCCAATCTAGACCTTGCTCGAAAGCTATACCGCGCCCTGAACGCGGTTGAGGCGGAAATGCTGAAACGACCGCGTCCGCTGCTGTATGCGCAACTCTTGCGGCATGCCGGCATTGATGCAGAGCTCGCTGCGAATGATAAAGGAGAACTGTTTGTGATGTTCGATAGTGGCATCTCCACCGATAGTACGAAACGGATTACCGCAAATCAGGGGCTCATTCGTAAGAGACAAGGGAAGGAGACCATCTGGATTCCTGTGTGGACGCAATCGCCCGGGGGCAATTTTACAACCGCATGGTATGATGGGGCACGTATTGGACATTAGGTGCTCGGCCCTCACACCTGAGAATGTACTTCGTTTCATGCGACGCCTATTATGCGCGCCAAACAAGAGCCCGCTCAGAAAGCATATTTGCTGATTGGCATCGTGAGCCTGCTACCATTCGTGGTGGTCGGCTTTTTGCGCGAGCTAGATCTCTTCGAGTTTATCGAGTTGAAGACACTCGATAAACGCCTCCATCTGTCTGCAAGGCGCGCCCCACAAATATCGTCCCAGATTTCGTTGATCACGATCGATGCCAAAAGTGAAGGCGAGGAGGGTATCGGCCCCTATCCCTGGCCTCCTGACATTTACGCCTCCCTGCTGAACTCCCTCCAGAAAGTAAACCCAACAGCCATTGGTTTAATCGCGTGGTTTAACCGCGAGTGGGAAGACAACCCATTACTGCCGGGTGACAAGCTGTTCGTTATCCAACCCTATTCCGTGACCGATTCTACAAACCGACGAACGCTGCTTGAAGTCAGCGATTGGTACAACTTGCCGTACAGCTTCAAACACGCGGAGGCGGTGGGGTTTAGCCATTTTCCCTTGAGCTATTCCGACGGCATCTCTCGGTCGGCCCAGCTTGTCGTAAAAGAACATGATACCAATGCCTACCGCTACTCCCTCGAAATGCTGATGCTGTGCCAAACCTATGGGGTGTCTCCCACCGCGATCAAACTTCGTGAAGGGTTTTGGCGTGGCAAATTCCTTGAGTTCGATTTACCGTCTGGGATGCCCCGCCGCATCCCCATTGATATGCGGGGGCGGTTTTTCGTACGATTCGCGGGCAACGTCTCCGCCTTCCACCCCACCTCCTTCGTCGATGCACTGTCGGACTCAGATACGGCCGAATTCAGACGGAAATTCGGAGAGAAGTGCGTTCTGATTGGTATCACATCGGAAGGGACGTATAGAAATGCATCGACGCCGTTCGGTGAGATGTCGGCGCTAGCCTTACGCGCAAACCTGCTTAACGCACTCCTGAATCGCGCTTTTATCTGGCAGTCCAGTCGGAAGGGAAATCTGTTCTATCTCGCATGCCTCGCAATCTGCTTTACCGTCGCAGCAACCTTAGCCTATCGAAGCGGGCACGGTTACCGATTGATGCTCATCTTGAGCGGAGGGCTGATGCTGTGCCACCTCCTTTTCGTTTTCGGGATGTTCGTTCTCTTTGATACCTGGATTGAGGCGACCGGATCGAGCCTGGCGCTCGTTCTCAGTGGTGTGGTCAGCAGCTTCTTCCTCGTGCATCTCAGACTTCGGTCCGTGCTTTGGCAGTTGCAAACAACACAGGAAGGGCTCGTCAAAGCCGAAAAAGAGGCGGTGTTTGGCGTGATGTCCGCACGGGTGCGGCATGAACTTCGAAATGCTCTCAATCTGATTCGCGCCCCTGCGGAGATGGTTCGCAATAATTTCCAAAAGCAGGACCCCCTGAAACTCAGAGATCAGCCTGAAGAAATCGTCAGTGAAATGGACACCATCATCGGTTGGGTGACGAAGCTCAACGAGATGATTGAAAACGAACTCAGCTTTTTCCAAAATACTCACCTGAATCTTCAACAACAAGATCTTCAGCCGGTTCTGAAATCAGCATTGGACATGATGCGCCCCCTGATTGCTGAAAATCGTATTCAGGTACGGCTAAATCTCCCACCCAAAATTCCAGCCGTTCCAATTGATGCTGACAAAATGCGAATCGTCTTTGCTAACTTGATAAAGAACGCCTGCCAGGCGATGGCACCGGGCGGCGAACTGGAAATCGCTGTAGAGACACCCCATGCTGCATCCCCGCAGGCCAGCATCTATGTGATCGTCAAGGACACGGGCTCTGGCATTACCGCTGATGAGCGGGCTCGAATCTTTGAACCGTTTTACACGACGAAGCC
>JAPUIP010000107.1 GCA_027296925.1 Candidatus Poribacteria bacterium
AATTGCAGAATTGGAATTTACCATTTTACGACTCGTTTTAATTAACTCAAGTTCGCCACTCGGCATTAGTTTTGCGTTTCTACGCTGCGAAGGGCAGCGAGGGAGCACATGCAATGGCGACAGCCAATTTCAACCACTCCGCGTCCTTTATTATTCAAAATATTAGAGCGCATTTCCGTTCTTATGTCAATGCAAAAGTAGCGGAGAAATGCCCCGATGGACAAACAATCGCCGGGACAACTCTGAGACGAACACGGGAAAAGGCTGCCTTTTTAGCGCGCTGGCAGTGGTTTCACCAAAAAGTCGTTCTGCTTTGACCGATCGGTTCCACGCATCAGAAACAAGGTGCGTGGCAACCCTTGCTCGATTCCACGATCATAAACCGAGGTGGTGGGAAAAAAACGCAGTGTCATTCCGCGGCGGGGATTTGCCGAGGTGTTGGGTTCTGAGCCATGTATCAGAAAAACGTCATGGAGCGAGATCTGCCCGGCTTCGAGGACCAGATCGACTGCAGCACTTTCGTCGAATTCAGATTTCTGCAATTCAAGCGAAAGGACGAGGTCATCACTGGGATTTTTTTTATGCTTGAACAACCGTCGTGATTTGTGGGACGCAGGAATCACACGCATACAACCGTTTTCAACAGTCGAATCATCTACCGCAATCCAGACTGAGCAACTTGCGAGCGGTCGAATCGGCCAGTACTCACCATCCTGATGCCAAGGCACTCGTTTACCCTCCCGAGCAGGCTTGGCAAAAAAGCTAGAGTTCCAAAGTGCCACATCCTTTTCCAAGACCTGCTCTACCATATCGAGTAGGTCAGGGTTACGTGCGTAGTTGAGAAACGTCGTATCATAAGTGAGCAGGGCGGGGCAGTTCTGCCGGAATTCTGGATACCGCACGAGTAGCCGCGTGAAGTCGTCCTTGATTGCCTGCAGCGTTGCGGCAGGTAGCCGAAAGTTTGGAATCACGAAGCCCTGATCGTGATAAGTTGCGACTTGCTGTTGTGTTAACACGGAGATGTCCTCCTAAAGTGAAAGGCGTAGGCCGAGCCCGACCTGCGGAGTATTGAAAATTAGGTGATAACATTATGATCGTGCTTAGACATGCGTGCATCCCGATGCCAGTTTTGGATACACCTATGATAACCCGCGTCTATACCATCGGACAAGCATTATCGGCGGTGTTTCTCTGTTGACTGACCGAAATCGGTGAGGGTATCAAGTCAAAAATCTTCGTTCTTAAATTCGTGTTGCAAAATCACAAATATTGTGAGATGATAAGAAGATGAGGAATTCCCTGGTCCTGGAACTGAAGCCTGGTAATCAAACCGACTCAAAAATAAACCAAGGAGACAACCATGAAAACCAAAATTCTGGGACGTACTGGACTCGAAGTCTCTGTCATCGGGCTTGGGACGATATACGTCGGAAGCCAATCGCCGGGATCCGCGAGACAGTTAGACGAAGAACTGGGTGCACAAACTGTTGAGGCGGCTATCGAGGCGGGGTGTACACTGATCGACACTGCACCTCTGTATGGAGGCACGGTCAGCGAGAAGATTATCGGCAGTGTTGTCAAACAACGTCCAGACCTTGCCGCTAAATGTACCATCGTCACCAAAGCCGGTAATTATCGCGAGGGCAGAGACCATTCTTTCGACACTATTTATCGCAGCGTTTTGGCTAGCCAACAGCGCTTGGGTGTCGAACGGTTTGAGATTGTCTACATTCACGATGCAATGGATGTGCCCATGGACCAGATCATGAGCAAAAATGGCGCGTTAGGTGCACTGCGTAAACTCCAGAGCGAAGGCGTTGTCCGCTATATCGGCTCGGCCTCCAACGATCCCCAGACCAATGCACCGTACATCGAAACCGGGGAATTCGACGCGGCAGTTGTCCCGGATGCGTGGAGTCTGCTGAATCAACTTGCTGCTGAACGCATCCTGCCCGCCGCCGAAAAACATAACGTCGGTATCTCATGCGCCACCCCCTTTGAGGTCGGACTTCTGGCGACGGGACCGATACCGGGCGTGGATTACGGCAGGCGAAACTTCAGTGAGCAATGCCTGGCTCACGTATCCAAAATTCAGAATCTCTGCCAAGATTATAAAATCCCGCTCCTGGCGGCTTCTCTGCAGTGGTGCACCCGCCATCCGCAAGTGACCTGTGCCATTCCCGGAGCGCGCACGTCGGCTGAAGCCGTCGAGAATGCTCAGGCGGCTGAGTTGGAGATTCCAGAAGCATTTTGGGAAGCCCTCGCACCGCTGATCCAACATTGGGAAAAGGGCGTTCATCGATAGGCCATAAACATCGGGTTCAATTGTGACAAACGCAAGCATCAAAGGATGATGTGCATTACCGGGGATGCGCACAGGGGCAGCATTCTGCCATCCCGAAACATCGACGTGCAAGCGGAGAAAGTTTATGCTCTTAATCCTCACTGTTGTGCGGTTTGATAAAAGGAGACGCAATGGGCATCTTAGATGGAAAAACCGCCCTGGTAACGGGCGGTGGACGCGGGATTGGTCGGGGCATCGTGTTGGAGTTGGCGAAAGCAGGAAGCGACATCGTTGTCGCCGATATAGATCTTGAAAACGCACAAAAAACCGCAACCGAGACCCGAGCCCTTGATAGGAAGGTCACAGTGGTTGAGATGGATGTCACCCAGGAAACATCGGTAACTGCAGGGATTTGCACGGCAATTGCTGAACACAGTAGGGTCGATCTTTTGGTCAACAATGCCGGCGTCGTGGGCAACCATGTCCGCAGCGAGGTCGATCTGCGGGATTGGGATATGTGCTACCAGGTCAATCTCAAAGGTATCTGGATTGTCAGCCGGGCAGTTGTCAGCCACTTTAAAGAAAAAGGCGGCGGGAAAATTGTGAACATTGCCTCGATTGCGGGACGACATGGGTCCGCCGGTCATGCACACTATTCTGCGTCTAAGGCGGGAGCGATCAGTGTTACGCAATCGCTGGCAAAGGAGCTGGGCCGATTCAACATAAACGTCAACGCCGTTTGTCCTGGCTTGCTGTGGACCGACATGTGGCGTCAGCTAGAAGGCATGTTTGGCGGTGATGCTTCGCGGGAGGCGGTGAATCAGCGGAAGGTGTTTGAAAGAATTGTCAAGCAGAATTGTCCACTTGGCAGGGAACAGACGCCTGAGGATGTCGGTATGGCGGTCGTTTTCTTGGCTTCACATCAGGCCCGGAACATCACCGGCCAAGCCCTGAACGTCGACGGCGGAATGCAGATGAACTAAGGCCGGAACATGGAATAACCGACGCATGACCGTAGTCGGATATGCTATCGTGCTCCCACGGATGTTCCGCTGACATTGCAATGTCCCGTTGGACGGGTTCATGTAAACCGCGCTCGACACCGCTTGTTTCATCGATTCAAAAGCCGGCGACGAACATGGCTGCCAGGGACAATCAGCGTCCCCCCATTTTCGCACGTGAAGGGCGATAGCATCCACAGCGTCGTGAGGTGCATTACAGTGTCGGGATAGGGGGAAGGAATATGTCCAGCATTCTTCTGATTGAACGGCCAGTCGGCATGCCAACCGCCGCGTTCATTACCGGGATGGTTGATTGTCGCTGTTGTAAACGAAATTCGTGCATGCACACCCAGCGTTCCGTTGACAATCTGCATCAATCGAGCATTGGCGAGGTATGGCGCAAAAGATTGATCGAAGCGGATGAATCCGGGAACATGCCCAATCCCCTTCGATGCCTTCGGGTTTCCGTGGGCGGCGGTTGACTTCTCAACACGGTCACGTATTGCGTCAACATGTTCCACGGGAATAATTCCTTCAACCACATACCACCCATCGACTCGCAGATGTTCAAGTGCCAAGTGTAATCCTGTCATGATTCCCTCCAGAGCCTCGGATCGAATGAGGGCGTTGCGCATCGCGAACAACTATAGGCTTAATCATCTTCCTCCCCTCACTATTCATTGAGAGCGGCTTTGATTTATCCCCATGAGATCGCCGTCAGTGACCTGGCTGCCGTTTCGATGAGGAAGTTAAAGATAATTCATGCCTCGTTGAGCAGTCCCGCGTAGTAATTTTCGCGCTCGATGACCTGTTCCAGATGACGCATCCGCTCCGGTGAAGCGGTTTTGCGCATGAGATCTTGTGCACCCGGTGGGTATTTGCCGGGCCACTGATGTTGACGACCTCCTGGACGGAGGTATCTGTCGAGTTCTTTAATCTCCGCTTCAGTTTCCGCACGAGCGGTCACGTTCAGGCAGAAGTGACGGCGTGCAGCCCCACCGCCAAACGAGGCGTGGTAAATGTTATGATTGAATACCACAACATCGCCGGGGCTGGTTTCGACGGGGATGCAGGGAACATCAGATGCTGAGAGGCCCACCGTTTCGTCTGAACGGCGTACCTTCTCAACTCCATCTCGCCATTGCCCAAATAGGTGACTCCCTGGAATCACGCGAATACAGCCCGTATCACGTGTCAGCGGGTCGAGGTAGAGATGAAACTTCGCGTACAGCCCGACACGATGTGCTCCGTCAGAGTGCCAACCCGTGTCCCCACTATAATAATTGCCATCGCCGCCCACGTAGTTGAAATCGTCACCGAGCAGCGACTTGAGCACTTCGAGGACCTTGGGGTGATCGAGTAACGTGCATAGACGCTCGCTCTGATCGCTGAAGGGCACAATCACCGAACGCTTTGTCCCATCGTGCTTGACGCCTTTCTTCTTAAAAATCTTTCGATGTTCTTCAGTCATCCAGTCAATTTCCTCCGTGAGTAAATTAGGAAAAAACACATATCCGAATGATTCAAAGAATGCACATTGTTGTGGTGTCAGCGCCATCAGTGGTTTCCTCCTTCTTCGGGGACCAGAACACAAATGCAAGATACGAGGGTAGCAATATAAGTGAATCATGGCCATCTTTGTCAAGCCAAATCTATGATACACCAACCACTTACCGCTACAGCATATCAGATGAAGCTGATTTTTTCAAGGAGGTTATTTCCCATAGGGTTGTTCAGTTTACCAAAAACTGAACAGCCCTAGATGCCTGGATTTTAGGGTTTACATTTCGGGCGTTTTGCGAGAGAATAGAGGACCTTTCGAGAAGCATGCAAAATACCACCAGATCCGAAAAAAGGTCCTTCTGAGATCTTTTTACGTGTCGGTCGAGGTTAGAAAGATGATAAAACCACCCAATCTTCTTGACGATCGGGGCATGAGCCAATTTATTATCAACGGATACGTGACGGTGCAGGCAGACTTCCCGTCAGGGTTCCACGAGCAGATCTGCCGGGAAACCGATGCCGTATTTGAAGAAGAGGGAGATCCCCGAAATCACATCCTCGCCAAAGTTCCAGCGCTTGAGCAAGTTTTCCACCATCCCGCTCTGGTAAAAATCGGTAACTCGCCGGACCAAAGCTCGCAGCGAGCGATCGAAATGGCTATGCCTGCCCTTCATCTTGCGGTACGCGACCCGCATGAGAAGGTCAGCTATTATG
>JAPUIP010000108.1 GCA_027296925.1 Candidatus Poribacteria bacterium
AGCTTCTTGGAGAAACTCTTCCGGGGTTTTCAATCGTCCATTTGGATGGTACATGCCGTCTTGACGAATCTTCTCAACATAAGCAACGGACTCATGATATTCCTGCGGTGTGGAATCGGTAAAATCCTTAATCCGCTCATAGGATCTTCGCGGCGGAAACCCCCGAATTTATTCGTGGGGAGGAAGCCGCGCCTCCGGTGATATAGCTGTAGCCGTCCATTTGCTGAAGCGACCGACAATACTTGTGATTGATGCCTTGTATCGTGCGGTTAGCGGTCTTAATGTTAAAGCTGCCAGATGCTCTGACCGCAACCCGTCCTATGTAGGTCCCGATTTTCTTCCCTTTGGTGACAACAGCCTTAACGATGTCTCCAGTCTGAAACCCCTTGACTCTCTTGACACTTTTGGGCTTTGTACGAGGGAATCCGAAGCGGTCAACTCGGCACATTTGTCGTGAACCATGGCCCGTTGCAATAATTTTCAGCGGGTTGATCCCTTCAACCTTCAGACTTTCGGGCGTTGATTTGCCAACACAAGCTGCATCAAGCCAATGCGTTTTAGGTAGATTCTGCTGTCTCCGGTTGAATTTCGTTCGTCCCCCGGTGCCAACCTCAACAGACAACCCCGTTGATTGAAGTTGCTCGTAAAGTTTCCAACGTGTCGCATTCACCGCCACTGTGTCCTTCAAAGGTCGCTTAGCTTGGGCTTGTACCTGCGGATAGCCAAATTCTTCCGCCGTCTGAACCCCTTTCTTCAAATTGCAATCTCTACAAGCAATTGTCAAGTTTGATACACAGTCGCTACCCTCTCTGGACTTGGGGATAATATGCTCAATCTCAAGGGGGACGTCCGTCGTCCCGCAATATGCACAGGTTCGGCTGAATTTCTCAAGGAGGTATTCTCTCACTTCGTAACCGAATAATTCGCCCTGCTGGTATTCAGTTCCTGAGATCTCGGGGTTTTGCATCGCTTGCGTGTCAAATCTGACCAGTTCCATGCTGATTGCCTGAATTGGACATACGTTTCGCAATCGTCTGACCCAAGTGGTAATATTGTAAACACGGCTCATCAGTGATGGTGGCAGCCACCCCTCTGGACGCTTTCGATTGTCAAACCGGGGCTGACGGTAACGGGTCTTTCGATTTCGACGACCTCGACGAATGGCGCGACGAGACTCCAAATCGGACTTGATTTGTTGACCGCGATGTTGAAGTTCAGCTGCAAACTCGATTTCTCCCGTATCGTCGTTGACAATAGCAATGCCTGTTGTCTTGCTGCCGGGGTCAATCTTCAATCGAAGCGGCTTTTTATCAACGTCGCTGACTTCTCGTTTGAGAATAATGGTAAACGGGTAGCGGCGATACACTGCCGCCTTGCCTTCGGTTAATAGCCGTCTTGCGTTCCCTGGATGCGTTGGTGCAAGCGGCTTTTTGTTCGTATCTAAAACAAAAACTTTGCTCAAAATGAGCCTCCTATTTCTAGGGTAACAGTCACCTCGCCAATGTTATGAGGAGGTTTAACGTTAGCAACACGAGCTTCGACCCCGTATGCTTGTTTAATTGCTAACCGTAGAGCGTCGAACTGGTGAAGCATTCGACGGTACCTAATTTCTCCTCTAACGTAGCACTGAAAGTGCTGAGGCTGGTCAACTTCGGGCTTTTAACAAGCCCCCGCATTTATGCGTGGGGTAGTTGACAAGCGTATTTTCCTTCCGAATAGAACGCGGCTTGGGCGCATCCGTGCAGACTTCTTTTTAATAAAAATCGGCGACAATCCATTTCGTCTGCGTCATCGGCGTTCTATCAAAAAATGCTAAGCGATTTAAAGTTTCTTAATCCGTTAGGATTGTTGGGGCTATCCAGTCTCATCGGGGTCTCAGATATGATAACATATCGCGAAATGATATGAAACGCGTTTTGCCCATACCAGTTTTCGGGTTGAATCCTGACAGGCTGTATGGTATTCTCTAATGCTTGGGTGGCGTGGGTTATCGATTTTGTCAGATTTGCACGAAAATTGAGGAGGGTAAAATGCGCGTTATTGCGGTGGGTTGTGAATATACAGGTGTCACCACATTGCTGGAAGATCTCATGGCGTGGGGGCATGAACGTGGAATCAATCATCATCTCGACGATCACTTTTCAATTCCGGATCGCCAGTTTTTAGCGCCTGAGGAGAAGGAGGTGATGGTCCATCTCCCCCCGACACTGAAGGAGCGATTTCAGCGATTCCAGATCGCCTATCATGTCCTGCTCATACAGCGTTATGAACATATTTTACTCGGTGGATTTCACATTGAGGAGGCGGTCTACGGACCACTTTATTACTATCCCGGCAGGGCGGCGTATTGGCTACGTGAGTTTGAGGCGGAGATGCCAGATGACGCGATTCTCGCCCATTTGACGGCAACGCCTGAGGTCATCGAAGCGCGAATGAAAGCAGACCCGCATGAATATCAGATTATCCAAACGGCGGATATTCCAAGGGTGCTTGATGACTTCCAGCGGGAAGTTGGGGCGTCCACGATCAAACACAAGATCCAGATCGACACCTCAGATTTGGCATGGAACGCGCTTCTGCAAACCTTCTTGGATCAATCCATTCCTCACTTGAATACGCGGGATGTGCTCACTCGAATGTTGGAGAAGTAGGGGAGAAATTCCAGGCGAGTCTAAAACTGACCATTTTGGATAATCAGTTGCATCACCACACCTGAAATCAACGGCATTGTCAAGTTATCGTCGAGCTTCATTGGGATAAGTTCGATGAGCGTGGCGACGGCCGCCCCGGTGATGGCGACGACGGGATGGAATTTCATGAGCAGTGCAATCAGTGCGCACACGATGAAACAGGCGAGGCTGCCCTCCAAGCTCTTGTCGGAAAAGGGCTTAATCCGTCCCCACCGCTTACCGATTAACGCGGCGAACAGATCCCCCAAGGTGAGGAAACAGAGACAGACGATTGCCAGCGTTTGATCGAAGATAAGGATGCAGAGGAAGGATGCGATGAAGTAGTATGTGGTACCGGTGAATCCGCCTTTCCGCTCACGGGCACGCAATACTAGAGAGAAGGTCTGGACAAACCAGTTCAAGAACGGTGGGAACAGCACCTTCAGTAGCTCGATCAATAAAGCAATACCTGCGAGAATGCCAACAATGAGAAGGGCGGTCGAGTGAGGTATGAAAGCGTAGGTGATTGGAACCGCGAGACCTAACAGATGAATGCTTTTACGCCGAAGTTCTTGAGCCATGATCCGACCTCGTTTAGTGTAGGATTACATTGGTGAAGAGCAAGAAATATACCAATGTTGCCCAAGTCGCGGAAGGCGCGCAACTACAGGTCGAATCGGAGGCGCCGATCTGGAAATGTGTCATCTATTGTGCAAATTTTACGCGGCTATGCAAAACTTGCGTCATGGCCTGCCTACTTAAAGACAATCAGCAGTTTTTTTGCCGCAACCTTTTGTCCTCCCGCTTCAGCAATAATCACCAGAACATATCGTCCATTCCGCACCGTTTCGCCACTTTCCGTTCGCCCCTCCCACTGCTCGGCGTTGCGCCCGATGCGTCGTGGCGCGCGATCGAGTAAAGTCACAATGTGCTGATCGCGGAAGTCAAAGAGCTCAATTGTCACATCTGCTTCATCGGAGTCGGGGGCGTTGAGGAGGTATTCGATGGTGAGTCGATTGGTTTCAGGCGCGTAGAAAACCGGCGGATTCAACTGAAGCCCGTCAATGCGTAATTCCTCCGAACGAGGAATGACCTGATCCGACGACATAAGGGTATACGAAGCAAAATGGTTGACGCTCGCTGTAACCGTTTTGGTGGCGGAGTCAACATGGCTACTGATGGCGATCCACTTCTCCTGAAAATCGTCCCAAAAGTACAGGCTGAGTTGGGTTGGATCAAATTCATTGACGACTGGCCGGGCGTAAGAAAAAGTCAATTGGGCGGGAGGTTTCAAAATCTCTCCCCGCGGACGAATCTCAATGACACGGGTAACCCGTTGCGCCGTCAACGCTGCCCCGGGCGACTCGATAATCGCGATTTCAACGTTACGGTTCGTGGCGAATGCCCGCGGTGGAATGGAAAGCACGATACCCGCCGGGCTGTCGACCCGTCCACCCGACTCTCCAATAGTCGCGACAATTGGGCGAATCGTAATCTTCTCTGTTGCATCTATCCCGCCGGCATTGGCAAGCAAGCTGCCCTCTCCGACAAAAATCGCCTCCAGTAGGGGCAGAACTTGCCTCTGCCTGACTTGCTTCTGCAGTTCCGTTCCCCTCTCCTCGTTGCTGACAATCCGCCCCAGATTCCCCACGAGATGCCATGTTACATCCACATCCACGGCATTCTCGAACGCATCCCGCCCGGTGGCGTTGAGCGAATATATCCCTCCAGAGTGCAACACGTAAGGGCGTTGCAATAGGCTACCATCGTCCATAACCTGAATTTCCAACGAGGCCAGTTTACCTGCAGTGACCTGTACGGCGGCCTGCGTTCTCAAGGTTTTGCCGGTCACGGCATCCGTCCACCGTGCTTCGATGTGTCCATTTCCCACGCGCATAGGTTTCCACAAACGTCGATTCAGATTGCTCGGACTCGGATCAAGCCGCTCAGAATCTCCAAATCCAATCACCTGCCATGTTGCTTGCAGTTCATCGACACGATTGCCGTGTGCATCAACGCCACTCAGACGGAATTCAACAACCTCTCCCGCCGTGATGGATACCGTTTCAGGGGTGATGCTGAGGGCGGCCATCTCTCCCGGAACGATCTGAATTTCCGCCGAAGCTGTGACGTTGCCCGCACGAACCGTCAGATGAGTTGTGCCAACCTGTTTCGCCGTATAGATGCCTTCCTCCGGCGTTGTGTCCGTGAGGTCGCCAAGCGGATCGCTCAAGCTCCAGGCTGGCGGTTCTGGCAGGTCTGTTGGGTCAATCGGATTCCCGAACGCATCCATTCCCGTCAGCCGAAACTGCTGAGTCGCGCCAGCCCTGACCGTCGCTGCATCCGGTTCGAGTTGCAGCGTGGCGAGGCTCGCGGGAAAGAGCGCAATCGGAACGAGCGGAGAAACAATTGCCGGTGTCTCTGCTTGTAGATTGACGATGCGGTTCGATTCACTCGGCAGGCGCATCGGTGCGCGATAACGCCAGCTTTCTCCTGCGCCCACAACGGTTCCAACATCTGGCGTAAGACGCAACACAATCGGCGTGTCAAGCGATGGAAGCAGGTTACCATTGTCATCCCGTCCGATAACACGTATTTCGATTGAATCATTGGCGACAATTCGGGTGGACTGCGGGAACAGATCCAGCATCGCCAATGCGCCTATCTCGGAGACGACCGTGACGCTGGCGCTCCCGTAGATCTCCTGTGACGCCACCACGACAGTGCCCGTAATTGCTGCGTCTGCGGTAGCCACTGCCGGCGTGAAAACGCCGTCGAGGGTCACTGTTCCGATTCCCCCGGTCACCGACCAACGAAGTGTCGCATAATCGGACGCCGACAGGGGATTTCCGTAAAGGTCGAATCCGTCCACCGAAAACGTCTGTGGTTCGGCTGTTGACAAGGTCGAGAAGATTTGTGGTTCAACGCGCAGCATCGCTAGATCGCCGGGGAGAACACGTATTGCGAACTGTGCAGACATGCTGTCAAGCGTCGCAGTCACAGCGCCGTTTCCTGTATGACGGGCGATGAGCACGCCGTCAGCGGAGATCTGGCCAAGGACGTTGGCCTCCATCGCCCACGTTGGACGGACGCGCGCTTCTTCGTGAAGCGCGATGAATGAAGCGGCCGTTCCTGCCTGGAGCAGGAGTGGATCGCCTGTTGTGCCCCTGCCGCGAACCGGCTGTGTTGCGGATGCCAGTTGAATTCGGAGGTCTCCCGCCGATGTCGGTGGCACAACCGTGAATTCCCCGACAGCGAGAATCTCCCCCTGATTTACCCGGACCTCCCCAGTGCCAACCGATGTCGCGATTAGAGTCGCTTCGGTTGCATCCGCGGAGTTGGGGTTAACCGTGCCAATCGCCGGGCTGACCGCCCACTTTGGGCTCCGTGATATGAGAAGATGAATCCCTCAAGGAGCCTAAGTCCCTGGGTCTCCCGGAGGTGGTTGAAATTCTCCCAATTAATCTTTCAATATCGCTGATTTCTTTTAGAATCGCTCGCAAATCTGATTTTAATCTGGACTTACTTTTAAATTCCCCGACCCCGTCAAGCCTATTCTCTATCTCTTTTATATTAATCAGCGGATTGCTTATCCAGAACTTAAGAAGCCTCGCCCCCATCGCGGTCATGGTCTCATCAAGGACCCAGAATAAC
>JAPUIP010000109.1 GCA_027296925.1 Candidatus Poribacteria bacterium
ATAGAGGTATAAACATATTTTTAACGTGAGTTCGACGTAAGAAGCCAGTGTTGGCGACAAGCGGTGTCTGGTGACCCGTGTCTGGTGTCTAGTGACTGGCGTCAAGCGGTGACCAGACGACCAGACACCCGACACGAAACCGCTTGTGGTCTATATCCTTATATCGAACTCACGTTATTTTTAGCTAACGACATCTCATTGTTCCCGAGTCGTTGCCAGAGTTGTTTTATGATTCCGTTGGTTTTCCATCGGCGGAGTTGGTTGTAGACAGCAGACCAGTTCCCGAATTCGTCGGGTAAATCTCTCCAGGGAATGCCGGTGCGAGCGATGTAGAGGACAGCTTCGATAAACATTTTATCGCTTAAATCTGGGGGCCGGCCAACTTTTCTTTTTACTTCGAGCAATATCGATTCGAATTCGCTCCAAGTTTCATCGGTCAACAACAGTCGAACTGCCATTTTTCCTCCCAAAGTAGTTGTTCTGGAGGAGACATCATACTCGGTTTTATTGAATTCGTCAACACGCCCTAGAGGAAACGGAATCCCGTACGCAACAAATCAAGCTATTCTCTCCAATCCGTACAAACATATCCCCTCCGTCTCACACCGTACAATTGTTTAACAGAATGAGCCAAATAGAAACGATCTGCCAGAGAGAGGCTTGAAGTTAAGAGAGGTTCACATGAAAAAAAAGATAGGTATTCCTCCGAAGCAAGGACTCTATAATCCTGCCTACGAGCATGATTCCTGCGGTATTGGCTTTATAGTCAACATCAAAGGTCGAAAATCTAATGAGATTATACGTCAGGCGCTTGACGCGCTGATTTGTCTTGACCACCGGGGTGCTCGCGGCGCGGAAGACAACACCGGCGACGGAGCGGGAGTCCTCATGCAGGTGCCGCATACATTCCTCCAACATGCCTGCGAGGGAGTGGGTATTGACTTACCCAAACCAGGGCACTATGGCGTTGGCATGGTGTTTTTTACCGATACTGAAGATCGCGAACTACGCCACCGTTGTCAGAAAAAGTTTGAAGAAATTGTGACTGAAGAAGGTCAAACCGTTTTGGGTTGGCGGAAGGTTCCCACTGACAATTTCTATCTCGGACCGACCTCTCGAGCATCTGAACCTGTTGTGTGGCAGATCTTCATCGGGCGGAACCCAGCTATCCAAGATGACCTCGCCTTTGAGCGAAAGCTGTATGTCATTCGGAAGCGCGTATCCAATATCATCCGATACCGTGGGATAGATGAAGATTTCTACATTTCGAGCTTATCGAGCCGAACCATCGTCTATAAAGGGATGCTCACGCCAATGCAGGTCCCCGAATTTTATCCCGACCTGAAAGATCCTCGGATGGAAGCGGCGATTGTCCTGATCCATTCTCGGTTTTCCACCAACACGTTCCCCAGTTGGGCGCGATCGCATCCGTACCGATACATGATTCACAACGGTGAAATCAATACGGTGCGCGGCAACCAGAATTGGATGAAAACGCGGCAGGCCATGCTGGCATCTGAGTTGTTTGGCGATGATTTACCGAAGATTTTCCCGATCCTTGATGAAGACGGCAGTGATACCGCCATTTTCGATAATTGTCTGGAATTTCTTGCACTCTCTGGTCGGTCGCTGCCTCACTCGGTGATGATGATGATTCCAGAACCGTGGGAAAAGCACGAGAGCATGAGTGATGAGAAGCGGGCATTTTATGAATATCATAACTGTTTAATGGAGCCTTGGGATGGTCCTGCCTCAATCGCCTTTACCGATGGTACAATTGTTGGTGCGTCTCTTGATCGCAACGGATTTCGGCCCTCCCGTTACTACATCACCAAAGATGATCTGCTCGTGCTGGCTTCGGAAACCGGGGTGATGGACATACCCCCCGAGCGGATTGCCTACAAAGGTCGTCTTCAACCGGGACGGATTCTCCTTATCGATACGAGCGAGGGGCGCATCATCAGCGATGAAGAAGTAAAGGCTAAAATTGCTTCTGAGCATCCTTATCGGCAGTGGCTTGATGAACACATGGTTTCATTGAAAGACCTGCCGGCGGTTGAGCCAAAGGCGCCTGAAAAAGACCACGACAAGATCTTACAACGCCAACAGGCTTTCGAGTATACCTTCGAGGATCAGCGCATCTTCCTCGGCCCAATGTCTAAAATCGGTCGTGACCCTGTCGGCTCGATGGGGAATGACGCCTCCTTGGCGGTACTCTCTAACCGACCGCAGTTGCTTTATAACTATTTCCAACAACTATTTGCACAGGTGACCAACCCGCCGCTCGATCCGCTCAAGGAAGAGATCATCGTTTCATCTGAAACGACGATTGGCCCCGAGCGTAACCTGCTCGTGCCTGAACCGGAAAGCTGTCGTCAAATTCACCTCGACACGCCGATTCTTTCGGACGAGGAGTTAGAGAAGTTGCGTCAAGTCGACCAACCTGGATTCAAGACGACGACGCTTCCAATCTTATTTGACGTTGCTGATGGAGAAGCTGGTCTTGAAAAAGCGATGGATGGGCTATGTGAGGCTGCCGATCAAGCGATTGCGGATGGCTTTACCATTATCATCTTGTCCGACCGTGGTGTTGACAAAGACCACGTACCTATCCCTGCGCTGCTGGCTGTTGCGGGCTTACACCACCATCTGATTCGGCAAGGCACCCGTACGAAAGTCGGAATCGCGCTTGAGTCCGGTGAACCTCGGGAAGTCCACCACTTCTGCTTACTGATTGGTTATGGGGTTCAGGCTGTCAATCCGTACATGGCGTTTGAAAGTCTGGCGGATATGGTTGCTGAAGGGCAACTGACGGATATTGGGTATCGGGATGCCGTCAAGGGATACATCAAATCGGCGACCAAAGGCGTGGTCAAGGTCATGGCGAAGATGGGAATTTCAACCATCAAGTCCTACCGGGGCGCGCAGATTTTTGAAGCCATCGGTATCAAGCAAGAGGTCGTTGACCGTTACTTTACCTGGACGGACTCTCGTGTGGAAGGAATTGGACTTGAGATCATCGCTCGCGAAGCCCTGATGCGCCATCGTGCAGCCTTTCCCGAAATTCCGGTTGATAATCGCACCCTGGACGTCGGTGGGCATTATCAGTGGCGACAGGATGGCGAATATCATCTATTCAATCCGGCCACGATTCATAAGCTGCAATTGGCTGCTCGCACCAATAACTATGAGATTTACAAAGACTACGCGGGATTAATAAATGACTACTCTAAGAATATGGCAACCTTGCGCGGGCTCCTAGAATTGAAGTTCGCCGATGAACCGATTCCTATTGACGAAGTTGAACCCGTTGAAGAAATCTGCAAGCGCTTCAAAAGTGGCGCGATGTCTTACGGCTCGATCAGTAAGGAAGCGCACGAAGCTTTGGCGATCGCCATGAACCGTATTGGCGGCAAGAGTAATACCGGTGAAGGGGGAGAAGATCCGGCGCGGTATTTTCTGGAACCCAATGGCGACTCTAAAAACAGCGCGATTAAACAGGTTGCCTCCGGTAGATTCGGCGTGACCAGCAACTACTTAGTGAATGCGAAGGAACTTCAGATTAAGATGGCGCAAGGCGCCAAGCCCGGTGAAGGCGGTGAGTTGCCCGGACGAAAAGTCTATCCGTGGATCGCCACGGTGCGCCACTCTACACCGGGGGTAGAGCTGATTTCTCCGCCGCCGCACCACGACATCTATTCGATTGAAGACCTCGCTCAACTCATCCATGATCTGAAAAACTCGAACCACCATGCGCGGATCAACGTCAAACTGGTGTCCGAAGTCGGCGTGGGTACAATCGCGGCTGGCGTGGCAAAAGGACACGCGGATGTCGTGCTGATCAGCGGGCTTGATGGCGGGACGGGGGCTTCGCCGCAGACCAGCATTAAACATGCTGGCTTGCCTTGGGAGCTCGGGGTGGCTGAAACACATCAGACCTTAGTATTGAATAATCTTCGATCTCGTATTGTCGTGGAAACGGATGGTCAGCTCAAGACCGGTCGAGATGTTGTTGTTGCTGCACTCTTGGGCGCCGAAGAGTTCGGTTTTGCGACCACGGCGCTCGTAACACTCGGCTGCATTATGATGCGTGTGTGCCATCTGGATACCTGCCCGGTGGGCGTGGCGACCCAAAACCCAGAGTTGCGAAAGAAATTCATGGGAGAGCCCGCCTACGTGGTTAATTTCATGCGTTTCATTGCGCAGGACATGCGCGAAATCATGGCACAGTTGGGGGTCCGCACGGTCAATGAACTTGTGGGTCGCACCGACCTACTTGAGCCGAAAAAAGGGGTTGATCACTGGAAAGCGAAGGGAATCGATCTATCACCTGTTCTTCACCGTCCGGATGTTGGACCGGAAATTGGTCGCTATTGCCAGATTGACCAGGACCACGGTTTGGAGAATTCTATGGATAACCAGGTCCTTTTAGACTTTTGTGAACCAGCTTTGCGTGATGGAACGAAGGTCACTGGTACGTTACCAATCCAGAATACAAATCGGGTCGTTGGTACCATTCTAGGTAGTGAGGTGACACGGCGCTTCGGTCCGGAAGGATTGCCTGAAGATACGATTGATATTCACTTCGAAGGCGTGGCGGGCCAGTCATTTGCTGCTTTTACGCCTCCCGGCATCACGTTTCGTCTTGAAGGAGACGCAAACGACTATTTCGGTAAAGGGCTTTGCGGTAGCAAGCTCATCGTTTATCCCCCCGCGGGCTCGACATTCAAGCCTGAGGAGAACATCATTATTGGCAACGTCGCCTTTTATGGCGCGACTAACGGCGAAGCCTATATCCGGGGTATGGCTGGCGAACGATTCTGCGTACGCAACAGCGGAGTACGCGCAGTCGTTGAAGGCATCGGCGATCACGGATGCGAGTATATGACCGCCGGGAGAGTCGTCGTCCTCGGCAAAACCGGGCGCAACTTCGCCGGTGGGATGTCTGGTGGAATCGCCTATGTCCTTGATCGAGATGGGGATTTTCACATTCGGTGTAATCAGGAACAGTGCGATCTTGAACGCCTGGAAGATGCGGAGGAGATTGAGGAAATCAGGAGGATGATTCATAAGCACGCCGAGTATACGCAAAGTACGCTTGCGTGGAAAATCTTGGCTGACTGGGAGGAGATGGTTCCGCAATTTGTCAAGGTCATACCGCAAGACTATAGAAGGATTCTCGATGTGTTTCAAGAAGTGCAGGCGGAAGGACTCGAAGGGGATGACGCTTGGCTAGAAGCGTTTCGGCGTAGCGTCGCTGCCGAGGCTGCAGCTTAAATAGAAATGTGAGAAAGGAATGGCCATTGGGGGTCAAGTTAAACCAGAACCTCCGAGTCATGGATATTGGAGAATTTATTCGGTATTTCCGACGCCCTGATCTGAAGATCGGGCTAAAAGTTGAAGTCGGCTCGAAGCTGACTGAACACCGGTGAAGCCTGAGTCCGTTTCAACGGACTTGAGCTATGAGCCTGAACTTTAGTTCAAGGTGTGCTTGCCGAACTATTTTCTCAACTTCTACCAGTTCAAGTTTTAACTGCGCCCGGCCGTTACAATTGAAGGAGATAGTATGGCAAAACCGACCGGATTTATGGAATATGATAGAGAACTTCCGAAAGATCGTTCGCCGTTAGAGCGTATCGAGGACTGGAACGAATTCCACGAACATTTTACGAAAGAGAAACTTCAGACGCAAGGCGCCCGCTGCATGGATTGCGGCATCCCGTTCTGTCATACGGGCATGCGATTACCCGAAAATAGCCCAGCGGCATCGGGTTGTCCCATCAACAATCTAATACCGGAATGGAACGATCTTGTCTATCGAGGGCTTTGGAAAGAGGCTTTGGAACGCCTGCATAAAACCAATAACTTTCCAGAGTTCACAGGTCGGGTTTGTCCCGCTCCCTGCGAGGGTGCGTGCGTGTTGGAAATGATTGAGCCGCCTGTCACTATTAAAAATATCGAAGTCTCGATCGTCGATAGGGGGTGGGAGGAAGGTTGGGTCGTTCCAGAGCCGCCAGCCAAACGCACCGGTAAAAGGGTTGCGGTCATCGGCTCTGGTCCGGCGGGTCTTTCTTGCGCGGCGCAACTCAATAGAGCAGGGCATTTAGTCACGGTGTATGAGCGTGCTGACCGCATCGGCGGCCTATTGATGTATGGCATCCCCAACATGAAATTGGATAAAAAAAGAGTTGTCCAACGCCGTATCGATTTGATGGCGGCGGAGGGGGTCACTTTTATTACCAACACAGAAGTCGGTAAGGACATCTCCGCCAAAGAATTGGTTGAAGGCTTCGATGCCGTCGTTCTCTGCGGCGGTGCGACAAAGCCGAGGGACCTGCCCATTGAAGGGCGAAATCTCAAGGGCATCCGTTTTGCTGTACCATTTCTTCACGCGAATACCAAGAGTCTCCTCGACTCGAAGCATGAAGATGGGAATTATATTTCGGCTAAAGACAAACATGTCATCGTCATCGGCGGTGGGGATACCGGTACCGATTGTGTGGGAACGTCCATGCGCCACGGCTGCAAAAGCCTCACCCAGTTTGAAATTCTCGAACGTCCGCCGGACGAACGCGCACCCAATAACCCGTGGCCGGAGTATCCACGGGTTTACCAACTTGACTACGGGCAGGAAGAAGCCGCCGCCAAATTTGGGAGTGATCCACGAATATACCTCATCAGCACCACAAAATTCGTCGGTGACGAAAATGGCAACGTAAAAGAACTCCATACCGCTGAGGTCGAATGGGTTCCCGGAGACGGTGGCCGTCCGTTCCCCAAGCCGATCGAAGGCACGGAGAAAGTTTGGCCCGCTGACCTCGTTCTTTTGGCCATGGGCTTTTTGGGCCCTGAAGATACGATTCTGGACGAACTTAATGTTGAGCGTGATGAACGTTCCAATGTCAAAGCGGAAGAAGGTCAATATGCGACTAGCATCCCCGGTGTATTTGCTGCCGGCGACATGCGGCGCGGGCAGAGCCTCGTTGTCTGGGCTTTCAAGGAAGGACGTGGTGCCGCTCGCGAAGCCGACCGCTACCTGATGGGGACAACGAATTTGCCTTAAGGTAGAGACCGATAAATCGAGGAAAATAGCAAAGCCGGCAATCTCAGGTCAAATTGCCGGCTTTTTAATCGGGGGAGATTTGATGAACGCTACATCCACGTCCGCAAATGAACTAAAAAACAAGAAGATTACGCTTGCAGATTACCTGCTGATGCCCGAAATTCACCACCCGTATGAAATCATTGATGGAGAATTTATGCCCTCTCCCGCTCCGATACCAGCACACCAAAAAATAGGTCTGAACCTTGTTATTTTACTAAACCAGCATGTAACGACAAAAGATCTGGGTGTGGTGCTTTTTGCGCCGGTTGATATTATCCTGCAACGCGATCCACTGCGGACCCGCCAACCCGATGTGCTGTTTATTCACAAAGACAAATTGCCCGGTACCAGCCTTGATGATCTTGAGGAATTGCAGATTCTTGAGATTGCCCCGGACCTTATCATCGAAGTGCTTTCACCATCAGATACAAAAAAAGTGCTTTCGGACAAACTGTTGGACTACCAACGGATTGGCGTCAAGGAGTGCTGGTTGGTCAGCCGTGAATTTCGATCCGTTGAGGTTTTGCGATTAATGGCCAATCAGTCCGAGCGGGTGGGACGCTTCGGTCTCGGAGACACCCTTCACAGTGAAGTCCTCCCGGACTTTCTACTAACTGTCGATGGGATTTTTGTCTAAAGATATGATTAACACCTCCCTACATTTCAACCCCAGGATTGGAGGAGAGCCCATGAAAGCTGTATCTACGCCCTTCAATGAATTGACGAAAAAGAAGATTACCCTTGCAGACTACCTACTGATGCCCGAAATCAATCATCCGTATGAGATCATTGATGGAGAAATGATGCCATCCCCTGCTCCCGCCCCTGCACATCAAAGAATGAGTTGGAATATTGCCATCCCTTTGGGAGAATACGTGCACCGAAGCGATCTCGGCATGGTGCTTTATGCACCGCTTGATATTATTATTCAACGTCACCCTTTGCGGACCCGTCAACCCGATGTGTTGTTCATCCATAAAGACAAACTATCTGGCACCGGTTTTGATGCAATCGAAGAATTGCAGATTCTTGAGATTGCACCGGATCTAATCATCGAAGTGCTTTCACCATCAGATACAAAAAAAGTGCTTTCAGAGAAACTGTTGGACTACCAACGGATTGGCGTCAAGGAATGCTGGTTGGTCAGCCGTGAATCTCGGTCCGTTGAGGTTTTACGATTAATGGTCGAGCGGTCCGAGCGGGTAGGACGCTTCGGTCTCGGAGAAACCCTTCATAGTCTAGTGCTCCCAGACTTTCGGCTGACAGTGGATGAGATCTTTATTTAATGCCGCCCACTTGTCACCTTCAACCCGATAACTCAGAAACTTCCCCCATTTCGACCTGCCGTAGATAGTCCGAAATCCGGCGATACGCGGTGTTAAGCTGCTGCATCATTTCAAGGCTTCCACCCTTATCCGGATGATAGCTCAATGCGAGTTGTCGATAGCGAGCCCGCAACGCATCAAAGTCAACCGGATCGGTCAATCCAAAAATCTGAAAGCTGTCTCGTAATTCAGCAGGCACATTGAGTGGTTGATGTCTGCGCGTTTGTTTCGACCTTTGCCCAGCGGCTTGCTCCCGGATGCCCTCCAAGTGACCAGCCAGACGTCTGACGGACATCAATCGAATCTCATCCACCTCAAAAAAAAGTTCCCCAACACATTTGGCGCGAACCTCCACCGGCGTTTGGGCGAGAACACTTTCCAACGCTGTAATTCGCTCTCGTTTCTCTTGAGAAACAGTCCGTTCGTAATAGGCACGAACGAGCTCTTGGTAAAGCTGCCACTTGGGAGATGGTAGACCGATTGCCGCCAAATTTCGGAGCCGGTAGCCGATGAGCGCATCAAGCGCCTCACGTGCGGCATGAGCGGCGATCTCTTCCTGAATCACTTCCATCTCTGCTAGATTGAATCCTTGAAAGATCGAGAAATCCAGTTTCTGTTGGTAAAAATCCCTCAGCATCTCCAAATTACAGGCGGCAACCAAAGGCATGGGTGGTTTGACAAAGTCTCTATCCCACGTGCGAATCTGCTTTTGGACTTGCTGAACGTCCCTAAAAGAGATCTGTGCTGCGGCTTGATTTGCGTGCCGATGCAAAACTTGCCGCAATCGATTCGAAATAAAGGCAAGCTCATCGACAAATAAATAACGTGTGGACATTTACACACCGGTTTGTGCTAACAGAGTCGCTGCCATCCTTGTGGCCAAAAGCACGTCTAGATTGCCAAACTCTCGTTAATTTCCCGCTGATAGTCATCAACTTGCTCGGCGATCATTTCGTCGATAGTGATGAGGCGCCCAGTTTCGCCGGACTCCAGGATTGCATAGGAAACGGCAACAGATCGCGTGCCCTGTTCCGCATCGACCTCGACAGGGTGCTCCCCGGAAATCGCCTCCGCAAAATCTCCGTATTCGATCGCAATGATCTTTCGATCCGTTTCGGGAAATGGGAATTCGTAGCACCACAATCGATTTCCACCGAACAGGTCGGTTGTAACCGCGTCCAGATGGAAATCGGGGACCAGATCCAAAATTTTCTCATTGTTGATGGCGGCTTCTCCATCCACGTGCAGCGTGAGATTCCCACCACTGCGATCTCCGGGCAGGACCATCGACCCACGAGAACCGTAAATGTGTCGTGCCCACACACCCTGACCCCGACCGGCGTGGTCTTCAATGTACTGGCCCACAACACCGTTTTTGAAAGTTAGCGTTGCATAAGCGGCATCTTCCGCTGTGGCCTCAAATTCGGCTGGCATCTCCTTCTGCCAGCGTCCATAAACTCCGGCAGGGTTAGAGCCCGACGTGCCGCTACCGGCCGCAGGATTTTTGCGGATGGGTTCGTAAAGCCGTGTCTGCGCGTATACCGTTTGGATCTCGCCGAGCAGGTATTCCATCATATCCGTGTAGTGAACGCCGACATCAAGGAGCACACCACTCTGGTCTTTCTGGTGACGCCATACAGAGATCAACATCCGATCCCCGCCACCGATCGCGTGATGGATCAGAAAGCGCGGATCACCGATAACGCCAGCATTGAGCAGGGCCTTTGCCAGGCGATTAATGGGGTCGCGCCGGTAATTCTCCGCCACGCTTAAGATGGCATCGGACGCTGCGGCGGCACGGGCGATGAGGTTGCACGCGCGGACGGTCAGCCCCATCGGCTTTTCGACCATCGTATGCCAGCCCCGCTCCAACGTCTCAACGGCGACGGTGTGATGGTATCGCGGCGTCGTGGTCACGTCAACCGCCTCAACACCGAGTGCAGCCAGTCCGTCCAGATCCGTGACAACCGCCGGACGGCTCCCAAAATGTTCTGCCGCTTGATTCGCAAGTGACTCGGCATTATCGCGCACCGGATCACATGCGCCAACAAGCTCAAAGCGCTCCCACCCGGTACGATGGAGTTCCGCAAGCCCGTACATATGACGGTGTCCCATACCACCACAGCCAACAATTGCTAATCGAATCTTCTCACTCATTGGTTTCCTCCCCTGGATCGCGATAAGGTTTGATTTTTTCATTATAAAGTAGGCTTGGTTGGATGTCAACACCAAAAGGATCTGAGATTCGGTCAACGAATAATTCTCTTGCATTCAACTGGGGTTTCTGATAAAATCTGTTGCTGTCTTCCAAAATGAACTGAATGAGGATGGGTATCCTGAATGAAAACTGCCGTCTTTGAAGAAACCGGAAAGTTGAGCGTACAGGACAAGCCGGTGCCGCATCTGGATGCAGGCGATGTCTTAATCAAGGTCGATCTCTGTGGCATCTGCGCGTCGGATCTGGCTGCCCTCAACGGGGACGTGACCGACTACTCTCCGCCTGTTGTGATGGGACATGAACTCGCGGGTGTCGTCGTCGAGAGCCGACACCCTGACGTGAAGATTGGTGAGAAGGTGACAGTCAACCCGATGCTCTCCTGCGGACACTGCGAGTACTGCCGAGCGGATCTGGACAAGTATTGCGAGACCATTGAAGGGATTGGGCACGACATCGACGGCGGATACGCGGAATACCTTCGCATGCCAAAACATGGCGTAGATACTGGAAAACTCATCGCCGTGCCGGATGCCATCCCGCCGGAAGAACTCATCTTTCTAGAACCGTTGGGATGCTGTATCAATGCAATGCGTGAAACGA
>JAPUIP010000011.1 GCA_027296925.1 Candidatus Poribacteria bacterium
TTCGTACCGAGGGCGGTAGGAGAACCCATCCCAGGGCCTGTGAACACCATAACCCGCGCATCCGGCCCAGCTTCGCTGATAAGGCGTCCGATGTCCTTGTCGATCGCCATATAGATTTGCTTGATGGGATCACCAATCTTGCTCATAAGTGCCACGTCGTGCCTTGGATGCGATGAATCATGGATATGCCAACATTGATGCCCAACGTCGTGGGGATCAGCGTAGACCGTCATGAACAGATCCCAGGGACCTTGGTCCAAGAGCTCACAGGACAACGCCGTCTTGGTCTCCACTCGTTCCATCATTTGTCGGCAGAGCTCGGTATAGGCTGCAGCATCCCGTCCGGCCGCATCGCTCAGGCCGCCCAAAGGATCATCCCCGAATTTTACGATGACCTTTGAGATGAGATCAAGCGGCCAGCTACGCGGCGGGCCGGGGCGATCATGCGTCATCCAGTCGACAAGTTGGATGCCATTGAGGTTCTTTGTGAGCGGCGCTCGGACCATATCGATCACTGCCACCCTTCGACCAGCCCGGCTTAGCTCTACCCAAATCGGCTGTCGTTTGAAGTCGGTATCCTCTCGAAAATACGATGCCTGATAGCTCCCGGGTCTCACCTGGCGAAAGTAGTATCGGCCGTGCTTAGCCGGGTTGACGCCCGTAAAGAGCGATGGCCACATGACGCCGTTCCCAAACCCGATGGGCGTCGTGGTCTTTCCCCAGACGCCCGTTTCGCGTAGAGATTGCAACACTGGCAAATCACCGCTATCACACCACTCCAAAACCAAGTCAGGTTCCGCCGAGTCCAGTCCGACAAAAAGTACCTTAGCCTTTGCGCTCACCGCTGTTCTCCTCTGATAAAGAATCAAGAGCCGTCCTCAACTCTTTCTCCCGGCGCGCAGACTCGGCAAAGCGCTCTGCACAGCAAGACAATATCGATCTGTCGTCAAAATCCGCCTACCCAGTTCACTCGGTTATATATAAATGGAATTCACAGTGTTGTCCACAAAGAAGGCACACGCCAAAAAGAATTTCTGGCCTTTTTTTACGTATCACTGTTATCTACACGTATCTATGTTAGATGGAACAGCTCCAGGGTCTTGCGGGTGTCGATCCGGTCGCTCTTGGCCGCGGCCGGAAAAATCTCCTTGAAGCGCACCAGCTTCCGGCTATCGAATGCGACCAACGAGCCAATCAGCCATGATGGACGAGCCAAATCTCCATCACTGAAATCGCCCCTGTTCGGAACACGTCCAAGAACCCGGCCAGATTTACCGAACGTACGCCTTCCACCACAACGCAAAATTCAGTAGCAACCAAATCTGTCGCGCCTTGCTTCGACGCCACACACCTGCCGGATCCGATGGCCGGGCTGGCGTGCCACCATGGCTTAGGGACGCGTTTGACGTTGCTAGACTCAGTAAACGCATGACCTCCTCGCGGTCCACAAAGTCCGTCTCCTGACAGAAGTCTTCCAAATCCTGACGTGCCTTCTCGCCAAGGCGCTCAAAAAGCCATTCATGAATCGGGACACCGAAGCCCTGTTTCTTACGGTCAATCAAATCATCCGGAATCAAGCCTCTCACAGACCGCTTCAGGATATACTTGAGTGCTCCATTCTTGATCTTCACCGCTTCGGGAATACTCATTACAAGCTCAACGAACTTGTGATCCAAATAGGGGACACGGCTCTCTACACCGACCGCCATGCTCATCTTATCAACCCGCATGAGTATCCATTCAGGCAACCGCAAATTGAGATCCACATAGGTCATCCAGTTCAAGTGCGACGGCTCCCAAGCCTTTTCCTCGAACCTCTTGCGAATCGGCTCTATCGCCTCCCAGGAGCTGAAACCTGAAAATTTCTCTCTTAGACGCGGCGAAAGCAGTCGCATCTTCTGAGCATCCGTGAACATCTCGCCGCCACTCCACACCACGGCTTCGCCGCAGGCGGCACGACGCAATCGCTCGTATGGAAATGACTGGTCCTTTCCACTCACCCCAAGGCCCCAAAGTGCAAGTCGCTTTGCAGCCCTTGGAACGGGCAAGTCGTTCAGGCGGCTCAGCGTGAGCGCGCGTTTCCACGCCGGATACCCCATGAACAGCTCGTCAGCACCCTCGCCCACCAGACAGACAATCACTCCATTGTCGCGCGCGAGCTTGGACACGTAAAAGAGTGGCATACAAACGGGGTCAGCTATCGGTTCATCCTGTAGCTTGATCATCTCTGGCAAGAAATCCATCAGATCAGAGACGGCGAGCCGCTGTTCATGGTATTCGGCTTTGACTTCGTCAGCCATCCTGCGCGCATAATGTAACTCATTGTGATAAGACGCGTATTGGCCTTCGTATCCGATGCTGAAAGTCCTCACGGTACCGGTTCCGGACTGCGACATGAGCGCTGTATTGACGCTCGAATCTATTCCGCCGGAAAGAAACACGCCCACCGGCACATCGCTCACGGTGCGTAACTCGACCGCTGATCGGAGTGCCGCAAGGATTTGATCGGCCACGTCGTCCTCCGACCGGCCTTGCAATGAGGCCGTGTGGTCCAGTACATCCCAATAGCGATGTACACGGTGCTCTCCTGTCGCTTTGATCAGCAACCAAGTGCCGCTTGCAAGTTTACTTATGCCCTTGAACATAGTCCGTGGCGGCGGCGTCGCCAGAAACGAAAGATAATGATAGAATGATTCTTCATCGACTGCTCGTTTCTGGCCTGGATCTTCGAGAAGCGCCTTTATCTCCGAAGCAAAAGTAATTCTTTCGTTATGAATACTGTAATATAGCGGTTTAATGCCAATACGATCGCGCACCAACCAAAGTGCTCGGGCGCTGGAATCCCACAGCGCGAACGCGAACATGCCACAGAATTTTTCGAGGCAGTCAAATCCCCATTGACGGTAAGCGTTCAGGATTACTTCTGTGTCTGAGTGGTCAGTCTTCCAAGAATTATGACCAAGCGTTTCTAGTTCTTTGCGAATTTCAGCGTGATTGTAGATTTCGCCGTTGTATGTGATCCAAAGCGTCCCGTCCCGACTGCTCATCGGCTGGCTCGCCTCATCGGAGAGATCGATGATCGACAACCGACGGTGTCCAAGTCCAAGCTTCCGGTCTGGAGCAACCCAGGTGCCGGCGTTGTCTGGCCCGCGGTGAGCCATGGTATCTCGCATCCGTGTGACATAGGGCTCGGTCACCCGGAAATCGCTTTTGTCAAAGACGAGCGTGCCCACTATCCCGCACATTTACACCACCAAATGGACATGCCTCAATTAGCCTTGAAATTCGTGGAAAACGGATCTCGGCTTGACCTTCAGGGGAACCACACTCTCTCTAGCCATTCAATGGTTTGGTCTGGTCGCGGTCAGGACTTGGACTCGACGGCCTCATTCGGCCCGGTTGGGTGGCGAGGCTTGCGTCCCTACGCGAAAGACATCGGATCCCTTCGGTTCCGCCCGAAGGGCCGCAAGGACTCCAGCGGCGAAACGGTGCGCCATTTCCTCAACGGTGTAGGTCCTTGAAGCCACTTCGACACCCTCGACAAGCCGTCCGTAAAGATCCTTACCCCCGAAAGCGGACCTTTTTCATCACTGGCGTTTATGTCCGCTAATGACCCTTAGCGGACATTCATTTGGCAGGGTCTCCGACGCACCGAGCGCCCTATCTAAAGCCCCGATTTGGATTGTAGGCTCACGCTGTCGATCAATACGCAA
>JAPUIP010000110.1 GCA_027296925.1 Candidatus Poribacteria bacterium
TTACATCTGTCCAATTGTCCTGGCGTGGAAGCGCGACCACGTCCCGCCCCAGCTCAGCAAGAGCAGTTCTGAGTATAGCGTCCGTAGTTACACGTCTTCTGGCCATTGATGCACGGCCCACACGCCAGAGGAGGCGCCGGAAAGCCACAAATATCGAACTGTGCCGTTACGCCACCAGCTTGTTGGACTTGACTGGCTACCACACGATTGGTGCTCATCCGCCGACGCGACACAGGTTCAGCTTGCTTTGGAAGTTTCATAATTCTCACCTGTACCAGTTGAGGTAGTTGAAGGTCGTGTGAACGACCTTACATGGAAGCGCCCCAAAATTTTCGGCAGGAACATACTCGTCATGCCGTAAACTGCCATGATGTTTCGTTTTCGTTAGCACCTCCTTCCGCTTGTTCGACAATTGTCAGCCTGCTGGTTTCAGATTCAACTAAATGTGTGCCAGGATCGGCGCTCGCCAACCGTGACGGGTAGGACTTCACTCACATCAACGGTGAATCGATGAACGTGAAGGGCTTGTGTAAGCCGTTCGGTGGGAACGAAGAACGTGAGTACTACGTCCCAGCATTCGGCACCCGGCCGGCAAATCGGGCTCGGTTCAGCGTAAATTGAGTGCAAAAACCTGCCTTCCTTCAATTCAATTTCGAAAATCTTTGCGGCTTCCATCGCATTGGTGGCGGCAAAATTCATGGCACGATCTTGAGGCGCCGACCCCATGTTACGCAGTTCGTGATACACACGCTGCAGGAAATTCCCCAATTCCACGACTTTCTGGTTGTAAATCACCAGTTGGCCCGGGTCGGCAGGCGGTTTGCCAAGCACGGCTAGGATCAAGGCGTCCTTCGACCAACTGTACATTCCACGTAATTCGGGAGAGAGAACGGGAATGGTGTGCCCGTTGCACAAAGTGACCTTACCCACGATCGTGCCGGGAATCGAAACTTGATCGATATTCTCATTCTCCTGCCCTACCATGAACTCGCGTAACTTGGAATACGTTTCCATCGCAAACGGACCGGCCGGCAAAATCGCATAAATCGGTGTCGTTTCCTGCACCAGCGTCCAAATCACGCTGGTTGCGTCAGAAGGGTTCTGGACCAAGTGCCCCAGAAACTCGCCTGCATCCTCTGGTATTTTAATGCCCTGTTGCACGAAGGAATCGCGCACCGACTCGGACGCAAATTCGTAATCGATCTGACCCAAGGCAAACGCAATGCTTGCCTTGGCAGAACTACCGCCGCCGCAGCCGCAATCCGAGGCGGAAACCTGAGTCGTGTCACAGGCTGCATCAACGGATTGACCGATTGAGGCGGTCGGCGCCTCGGATGCCACCACGCCATCTTGTTCGCGTGATGGCGACGCAGCAGCCTTCTGCGGTCGCGCGGGAGGTACTTCGGCGATCGAACTCGGCGGCAGACAAGCCGCCACCTGCGAATCAATTATGTTTGAATGCGAAATCTGCTCGGGCATTTCAATCTCCGATCCTTTCATTATGTGACTTAGCGCACCTGAAACATCTAGGCGACCTGCCAACAAACGGCGGCAGTCTTTAACCGGCTTTTCCTCACACCCGATCGCACTTTCCAAAATCGCACGCCTAACGGAATCCGCACGGATTCGACCATCGCGCTTTAATTGAATATCCATTAGCAACGCCGCCACCCCCGATACAATCGGAGTTGCAACGCTGGTTCCACTTTGAGTCGCAATGCCTCCCCCAAGGCTGGCTCCAATCACAGCGTCTCCGGGAGCAAGTACCCCCTTGCCTTCATACTCCTGAGCCCAATTGCTGAAATCCATCGGCGTGCCCGTGGCGTCCATCGCGCCGACAACCAAAACCGATGAAAGCGCAGCGGGAACATGAAGACATTGACAGCCATCATTGCCCGCAGCGGCAACCAGCAAAACGCCGTTGTCGGCACAGGTCTGTACGGCTCGCGCCAATTGCGGGTGGGCTTTGCCCGACATGTCTAATTGACCACCACTGACGTTAATCACGTTGGCCCCGTGTTGAACCGCTAGTGCAATCGCTCGGGCCAAATCAATTTGAGAGCACGGCAGAACTCCCCCCTTCGCCGACGCTTCAAACACAGGGATTAATAGACCGCGACACCGTGGAGCGATCCCACGTACTAAACCGTTATGCTGGCCAAATACGACGCTCGCTACGTGAGTTCCGTGGGACGATGGTACAGGGCCGGAATTGCTGGTTGACAGAAATGCGCTCAGGTGGGTCAAGTCAGCCCCGTCAAAGCATGGGTGCTTCAAGTCAACTGGGCCATCAAGAATGGCAACACAGATCCGCTGAGACCCAGTTGTTTCTGACCACAACGACTCATACTCCGAAGATGGCGCAATACATAACGGCATCACAGGAGAAGTCGCGGTGAGAAGAGCGGATTCCATCATGGACTGCAAAAACCTTGTGTCCGACTAATTTAACTATTTTTCCTATCTTCTACAAATAGTTGATAATACCCAGATGTCTACCAAAAAATCCATTTTTCAACATTTTCAAATGCCATAGCGATCATAGAGTTTCTCTCAGGAATGACTCTTTCTCGTTTGAACTTTGCCGCCTGGAGGGGGAGAAGCTCCCGCTGAGCCGAGGGCTTCTGGACGGTTCTCGGCTCGGCGGGAGCCTCGCCCTTCTGAAGATACCGAA
>JAPUIP010000111.1 GCA_027296925.1 Candidatus Poribacteria bacterium
CTCGAAGTCGATAAAGAGCAAGGTCTTCGCTTGGGCGAGTGGCTGGCGATTAGGTCGTGTACCGCCGGTCAGTGGACACCTTTCCACCTACTGATAGGGAAAGTGATTCGAGCCGGGAATCCAACTCCAAACTCGCAAGCACTTTCCGAAATTCAGTTAGCATGATGGGTTTGCTCACGATGAAGTCTACATTTGCTGGCTTTTCACCACCGGCGAGTATATGCTGAAAAACTAGCAGAATGATCGGGCATGTCGGCGCAACGCTTTTGATTGCGGATGCCAGTTGGTCGCCGCTCATCTCGGGCATTCTTCTGTCTGTGACGACTAAATCGAACCCACTCGCGTCGAATTTCTCCAAAGCGTCGAGTCCGTTGGTCGCCGTCTCGACGGTATGCCCTAAGCGGATAAGGTATCCGGTCACAAATTCGCGCACCAACGGTCTGTCGTCAACGACGAGAATATGCTGCTTAAGCGATGGGACTTCCGCTTTCCGCCTTCTTGCCTCTGTTCCCTTTTCCGGGCGCCTCTCGAAGAAGCGGTATGTCGGACACATTGTTCCACTCTCTGTTTGGCGTGTGTGAAACCACAGACCTACAGCGACACTAACCTTCAGTTATCAGACGTTTTCAAACATGATTCCTCGCTGCTTAATAGCCGCTTTTAACGTAGCCCCAGGTGGTTGCGAGTTTCTTGCGGGCATCAACGGCAAAGCCAGTTTTACCAGTCACGAGCACGCTGTGAACTTCACCTTGGCCCCAACTTTCGTGCCAAAGGCCAACGGTGCCCGCGGCCGTATTCTTGAGGAGGCCTTTCTCGTCAATATGGGGTTTACCAAAACCCGCTGAATCGCCAAAGGGGTCTTTGACATCAGCGAACGGCAGATACCAGACCTTGACGTCCCCTCCGGAAACTTCGACCCGGCCTAAATAAACGGTTCCATTGCCCTGATCGATAGCTATCTCATTGGGTTTGGGTACGGAAAATATCTCCTTTCCGCCATTTTCGCAGCCACACTGATCCAGGCACTGACCATCCGGACAACACCCGTCTGCGTAGTCGGCAATGATCAGATGCGGTGTTTCTGTAAAGCCGAATGAGACGATATAGCCTTTATCGTCACCCTTTTTTCGGAGGGTGACCCCAAAACTGTCATCATCTCCAAAGGAGAAGATCACCTGGACAATACCGTCGGTAAAGTCTCGCACGCCGGGCAACGGGGTATCTCCGGAAGTTCCACAACCTTCAGCGGTCTGTTTAAGCACTTTTTTGTCAGCGTTTCCTGCGTTAGTCGTGGCATCCGCTAGTCCCCAAATCGTTCCGGCAGGTCCTTTATATTTCTTGACGTCATTGACGTCTTTGTTTGGCACGGCTTTTCCGCCACCATCTTCAAAATCCGCAAAGAAAGCGACTTGTGCGCTGGCACAAGCGAGTGTTACAAGCAATAGCAGCGCAATTAAGCTAAAGCGAGTTACGATTTTCATGTGAGTCAATCTCCTTTTGGTAAGGTTTATGCTTTGTGACTGACAAAAATGGTTTGAGCATAGGCAACGCAGGGTAATTACAGCGATGCCGCATTGATAGGCATATCTTGCTGAAAAGTGGAACTTTGGGCAGAATCGAAAAATGGTAGAGATGCACAAAATATTGGGAAGGTCGCAGCAACTTAGGTTAATAGTTGGACTTCAACCTGCCCCAGACCGTCGGGAGTTTGTCCTTCACCTCCACGGCAAATCCACCCGGTCCAAGCACATAAATATTGGCGAGAGCGTTGGGGCTTATTTATCAATAAGCCCTGAATGCGAGGTCTTTGTTCTTTCAAAAAGGGTGTTCACGCGCTTGACAAACTCTTTGGAACGGAATGGCTTGTCAAGGTAGTCCGTGTAACCTGTGCGCATGAGTTCAATGAGCAAGGCCCTATCTGCATATCCGGTGATGACGAAGATGGGTAGTTTTATCTTCAGGCGGTTAAGTTCTTCCATCAATTGAAGTCCCGTTAAACGCGGCATCTGAATATCCGTGATGAGCAGATCTATGGGGCTATGATTCTCCAAAGACTCACATATCTTTTCCAAAGCCTGTTGACCATTTTCCGCGCTCGTGACTTTGTAATTTGCCGCTTGAAGAATAAATCCGAGGGTATCGAGCATGTCTCGTTCGTCGTCAACAACGAGAATGTGTTTCCTTTTCATGTTTCTCACATTCCGATACGTGAATTAACGCCTCGATAGATCGGGACTAAGAAGCAAAAAATGCACCCCAGTGACGTCAGTTGAATATGGAACCTAAACCGCACTTCTCAATAAAGCAAAGCGCGTGCCAATTCAGATAATGTCCGCCGATTGCGACTTGGAAGGCGCGACGCGTCAGGTGTCGCGGGTGTTGAGGAGATTGGCAAATTGTTTAGCTGCGGCTTGAAGGCGAGGTCAAAGGGGTGACACGGATTTTGACACGGTTCTGCCAGATGTCCGATGAATCCACCCCAATGAAGGGTTTGCGCGATGTCAAGATATGTGACTCGGAAACAAAATTTGTCACCCCTTATTCAATCATTGATCATCCGATTTTCGGGCCCGATTCAAACGGTTGTGCAAAGCTTGTCTCGACATTCCCAAAAGTTGCGCGGCAATCTTCTTGTTTCCGTCCGCACGCTTGAGGGCTTCAGCAATCGCGAACCTCTCTGCTTCTTTCAGCGTCGGCATCCGACCGGTAAACACAACGAGTTCTTCCCCCGTATCCCGCACGGTCGCGTTCCGTTCTTCGCCCCACCCGTAGGGTGGCTGAGAAGTTCCTTGATGACCGACTTTGCGCCGGAAGGATTTCATTGAGAGAACACCGCGGGTGTGTCTGCTGACGGCATCGAAGACCATCGATTCAAGTTCTCGGATATTTCCGGGGAAATGATAGTTGCTGAGCAACGTAAAGAGTTGGATGGGGGGCGTCGGTTTCTTTTTGCCAAGCGTGTGAGCCGCCTTTTCGAGGAAGTGATCTACGAGTAATGGGAGGTCATCAGCCCGCTCCCGAAGGGGCGGTAGATGAATATGGTGGGTCAGGAGTCGATAGTAAAGGTCTTTGCGGAACTTTCCGGCTTCCATTAGGGACTGGATCTTCTGATTCGTTGCCACAATCATTCTGGCATCGGTCGATTTCGGCACATCGACACCGAGGGGATAGTATTTTCCATCCTGCGCCAGGCGGAGTAGCTTGACCTGCGATTCCATGCGAAGGTCTCCGATTTCGTCCAAGAACAGTGTGCCTGCCGTCGCCATCTCAACTAATCCTTTGCGCACGCGCTCTGCCCCAGTGAATGCGCCCTTTTCATGCCCGAAAAGTGTATCGGAAAACAGGTGGTCATCAAGTCCGGCGACATTAACCGGAATAAACTCGCCGGTTCGGGCACTGAGTCCGTGGATGGCGTTGGCAATCATTTCCTTTCCGACGCCCGTTTCCCCTGTGATTAATACCGGCTGCGGACTTTCCGCAATCGCCTCAATGTATTGGAAAATCGACCGCATCGCACGGTCTTGGGTGACAATTTCGGCAAAGGATTGGGGATGCTTGAGTCTGTCGGAGAGTAGATAGTTCTTAAGTTGAATGTTTTCATCGCGCAATTGGCGGAATTCTATCGCCCGCCGAACCGTTGCCACGAGACGGGATTGACTCACGGGTTTGACCAGATAATCGAACGTCCCTTCTCTCATGCAGTCAACCGCCGTCTGTACTTCATCAACCGCTGTAATGATTAGTACCGGAAGGGATGGGAAATCCGCCACAATCATCGGGAGCAGATCCCAGCCGGATAGGTGTGGCATCAACATGTCCAGCACAACGACAGAGAAGTCCTGTTTGAAGAGCATATTCATCACTTCGTGGCTGTGTTGACATTGCACCACATTATCGATGCCATCCGAATCCAAAGTATAACTCACACTGAGTAGAAACTCCTCTTCATCGTCCACGAGTAAAACGGGAAGCGCCGGAAAATGGGTTGGATTCATGGCATCATCTCCAGGTGATGAGAAACGGGCAGTATGACCATGGCTGTCGTGCCTTCTCCAAATTTTGAAGTGAAACGCAGTTCGCCGCCATGGTTTTTGACGATGTTATAAGAGACGGACAGACCTAATCCCGTACCGCCGACGTCCCGTTTGGTCGTA
>JAPUIP010000112.1 GCA_027296925.1 Candidatus Poribacteria bacterium
GCTGTCTGGACGGATTCACTGCCAGAAGCAGGAATGGGACGCGGCGGCTGATGCGTTGACCGAAAGTCTTTCGCGCTATCAAGCCTGTCACAATCCACAGGGGGAGGCGGAAGGCTCCTACGAATTGGGGCTGATGTACAGCGCTTTACCCGATTCCGAAAAAGCACATCAGTTCCTGATGCGATCTCGAGCCCTTTACCAGAGGCTTGGCGCGAATAACGAAATCGCTCGCGTGGACACGGCGCTGAACGCCCTTGCCAACTGAATTTCACAGATTGGCCGTTGACGGGGACATGTCCAAAACCGGCCGGAAAGATATAGGGATGTCAGACCGCCCTTTATAGTTACGACTTGTATGACTACTAACCAAACACAGATTATATTCCTCACTTTTCCGCATACTACTACTACGACGACTATGATTATTAAGTAATTTTCAAGTGAAAAGTGCAGAAGCTTGTGCTGAGCTTCGAAGTATGAAAAGTGGAAGAAGCCGTGTAATATCTACATCTCCACTTCTAAAAATGTATGGTTTATACCATTGTAGTTTTCAATGAGCCCATTTTGTAGGAAATAAAAGAACCACAGAACAGCCAATAAAATCCCCCCGACCCCCTTTACGAAAGGCCCCGTGCGGACACACGGGACTTTTTTTTGGCCGCTTGCCGCCAGCCGTCCATCACACACGCGGTCGTATCACAAATCTGTTGATTTCCTCAAAAAATCGTGTTATCGTATGTGCACGATTGGGACGGGAGCATTTGAAATGTCGGACAGGTGGCTATATTAACCTTTGCAATTTGAGATGAGATTTACACTCGCATTATCCCCACTGCCGGGGAACTTCCGTCGTTTTGTCAAAAGAGGAAAACCTATGCTTACCGAACAGCAAATCAATCACTTTCAAACCTTTGGCTTCTTGATCTTCCGGCAAGTGTTCAGTCCGGATGAGCTGAAAACCATCAACGCGGAGTTTGAACGTACGTTGACCGAGGCTTACCGCCATACGCCATTTGATGGCACACGCAGACATTGGGTGCGAACGATGGGCCCCGATACCCCGTTCTTCGCTTCGCTGCTTGAGGACCGACGATTCTGTGAGCCGGCAGAGCAACTGTACGGCGAAGACGTGCTGGGCATTGTTAGCGATGCCAACCGTTACGTCGGCGACACGCGCTGGCATCCAGACCACCACGCCGATCCGACCGAGGATTGCTACGGTGTAAAATTCGCCTACTATCTCGAATCGGTTGGGGCGGAAAACGGCGCGTTGCGATTGATTCCGGGTTCGCACAAGAATCCTTTACACACCGAAGTGCGAGAAAATCTAAGTCAGCTCGGGCTTGAGATTTGTAACGTGCCCGCCTACGTCTGTGAATCGGAGCCGGGCGATGTGGTCGCCTTCGACGTGCGCTGCTGGCATGCCAGTTGGGGTGGTGCGAGCGATCGTCGGATGTGCACGATGGTTTACTACCACAACCCCGATACTCCCGAGGAGGAGGCAGCAACCAGACGGCGCGCCACGAACAGTGCAAAGGAGCCGGAAAATTCTGAGCTGCCTTTTTCCATCCATCGCGCTATCATGAGTCACTGGGTTGCAAATCGCGAGGGGAGCCAAAAACGACAACGCTGGATCGATCGGATGCGGGAGTTGGGATTTTTCGCTCCGCTTGAAATCTGATAATCGCCGCTGACCAATACAGTAACTTAATCTATCAAGAAAGGAACAGACAATGATGCAAATCGCCGAAATGCTGTCCCCGCAGCCATCACCGCTATGGAGAATGGTCAAGCAATGTGGCATCAATCATGTGGTGGGTGTCATGGATTTTAGCCGAGGCACCCAGAACGTCAGTCGTGATGAACTTCCGTGGGGCGTGAAGTCGTTGGCGCGGGTGAAAGCCGCGTATGAGAGCGAAGGTTTTGAACTCGCCGTGATTGAGAGTCGTCCTCCACTGAACAAAGCGAAACTGGGATTGCCCGGACGCGATGAGGAGATAGAGACCGCCTGCGATCTCGTCCGCAACATGGGGGCGCTCGGCATTCCCGTCTGGTGTTACGAATGGATGCCCGTTTTCAATTGGCTTCGGACGTCCAAATCGATTCCATCCCGGGGCGGTGCACTGGTCACCGGGTACGACAACGAACAAATGCGCAACGAACCGCTCACGGAGTACGGCGTTGTCACCGAGGAGACGTTATGGGAGAATCTGAAATACTTCCTGGAGCGCCTTGTTCCCGTGGCGGAAAAGGCGAACGTCAAATTGGCAATGCATCCCGACGATCCGCCGCTATCACCCATTCGTGGTCTCGGCCGCATCATGCGAAGCGTCGAGAATTACCAGAGACTCATTGATCTTGTTCCCAGCCCCGTCAATGGAATAACCCTTTGCCAGGGCAATTTCACTCTGATGACCGACGATCTTCCCACTGTTATTCGCGACTTCGGGAAACAGGATAAAATCTTCTTCGTACATTTCCGCGATGTGCAGGGAACGCCTGAGAAGTTTCAGGAAACCTTCCATGACGACGGAAAAACCGATATGTCCGCTTGTATACAAGCTTATCGTGATATTGGCTATGAAGGGGTGTGTCGTCCTGACCACGTCCCAACGATGGAAGGGGATAGCAATGACCGGCCCGGGTATTCATCGATTGGTCGTCTTTTTGCAATCGGCTATATCAAAGGGTTATGCGAAGCGGTCTATAACTGAATGGCACGGACTCAAAAAAAATTCAGTCGTGGAGCATTTTGGCACGACTACCTTCAGTGCCTTAACTGGGGGTAAGGGACTGAGGCAGTCAACCCGGAGTCGAAGTAGTAGTTAAATTCTAAGTAAGTTATAAAAAATATGTTTCGTTTTTGATAGAACACAGATGACACGGATAATACGGATCCTCGCGGATAAAAAAACGGTAAAAGATCCGTGAAAAACTACGTCATCAGCGTTATCCGCGTTCCATCTGAAAAAGCGTAAAGAACTAATTATAACTTACTTAGATAAAGGATGATACCGAATTTTTCGTCTAATCAGAATCTTCATGAGGGTAAAACATATGCGTAAGGTAAACATTTCAGAAATCACTGAGAAAGGATCGTCTTCTCCATCGGGCAAGTACCGTTCATTTGGCCGGCACGTTTCTATCGCCCTCGGGCGCATACCGAATTCAGACTCTAAGGCGTCTTCGCATCCCTTCGACCTCGAACTGTGCCGAATACCCTCGGGTGCCGCTCTCTGCCCATTTCACGCGCATTCTGCACAGTGGGAACTTTACTTGGTCATCTCCGGAACCGGAAAAGTCAGAGATCGGGACGGATTTCATGAACTGACTCCGGGCGATGCCGTCATCTTTCCGCCGCACGAACCGCATCAGATCTGTAATGATGGGAAGGACGACCTTGTTTTTTACATTATCGCTGATGATCCGCCGGGAGAGGCTTGCTACTATCCTGACAGCGACAAGTGGGCCGTGCCTTCTCACCCCAAACACACAATCCTC
>JAPUIP010000113.1 GCA_027296925.1 Candidatus Poribacteria bacterium
TATCAGCGCCATCTCACCGGCGTTTCCGGAGGAGATAGCGTTGGCGAGGGAGAAGAAGGGCGAAGGTGCCTTTGTCATCGGGATCGGTCCCGCTGAGCTCGACGGCGTCGCGCCGGATGAAGGCTTACTCGACATCGCTGATGCGGCGTTCGACAACTTTTCGCCGGAGTCCGGAGGGGTGGTGGAGATTCCGGGTCGGTCACAGACGATTTGTCCGACGTCGGGGGTCGTGGGCAACATGATCCAGCAGATGATCTCCGCGCAGTGGGCGGAGGAGATGATAACGAAAGGGGCGGTGCCCACCTTCTGTCGGGGGATCTATCAGACCGGCGGCAGGGAGTACAACAGCGAAATGACGGAACTGTTCGAACAACGCGGCTACTGATTCGAAGAACACACCCGCCGAGAATCGACCACGCTAAGGTTTGTGAATCAAAGGTCAGGCCGCTATGCTGACTCAAGCTTACCGTTGCAGTGGAGCCAGGCCAGGGTTATCTCTGCCGTTCCCCTCAGCGAATCATCCGGACATAGCTTCTCCCATAACGCGCACTACCGGTCCGGTTTGATGCGCTGGGCAATGAGATGCGGACAGAGTTCATCGATTCTTGGTGTGAATCGGGCCGCCATTGATCCTTGGGCACACAGCAGGCAGACGGCACTATCACGCAGTGAGTTATCAAACAAAATCGAAGTACAGACTCCCGCCTCGGGCATTGCGAGATTCTTGTTGATTGAAAAGCGAGGACTTGGTAAAATGGTTGAGAAGCATTCTCCGCAGTGAGTTATACTGTTTGTATTTCCAGATGCGACTATTTTATCCCATCTGAATGGAAGCCAATCTCCATTCGGTTTCTCACGGTGGACCGGAGAATAGTCGCATTTCTAGCTACAAATGGTATTACAACAACTACCAGACTTCGTGATGACAAGACTGATGCAAATCCAGGAGGACTCGCCATGGAATACACCGACCTCGGCAGGATTGGGCTACGGGTCAGCCGGCTCTGTCTCGGCACCGTCAACTTTGGTATGCACGTACCCGAAGAAGACTCGTTTCCGGTGTTGAATCGTGCACGGGAACAGGGAATTAACTTTTTCGATACCGCCAACGCCTACAACAAAGGACTCACAGAGACGATTATTGGAAACTGGTTGGCGCAGGATAGAAGCCGCCGTGACCAAATCGTCTTGGCAACCAAACTGTATAGCCAAACGGGTGATGGTCCCAATGATGGACGTTTATCCGCCTATCATATGCGTCGAGCGTGCGAAGACAGCCTGCGCCGTCTGCAAACCGACCACATCGACCTGTACCAGATGCACCATATTGATCGTCAAACACCATGGGAGGAGATTTGGGGTGGGATGGAGCAATTGGTTCAGGCAGGCAAAATTCTGTACGTCGGGAGTAGCAACTTTGCCGCGTGGCACATCGCACAGGCGCAGGGACTCGCGGTCCAACGAAATTTCCTTGGACTCGTTTCTGAGCAGAGCGTTTACAATCTTCGCAACCGGATGATTGAACTCGAAGTCCTTCCTTGTTGCCGTGCGCTTGGTTTAGGCGTTATCCCGTACAGTCCGATGGGTGGTGGGTTGCTCTGCGGCGTCCTGGACAACCCAAGCACTGGACGCCGCGGTGGGGAATCAACGAGACAAGCAATCGACACTTACAGGACGCAGCTACAAGCCTACGAACATCTCTGCCAGTCCCTTGGACAACGCCCAGCTGATGTCGCCTTGGCATGGGTGCGGAACAATCCAGACATTACGACGCCGATTATCGGTCCGCGGACGGTCGAACAACTCGACCAGAACCTCTCCGCCTTGGAGCTCAGTCTCGATGATGAAACATTGGCAAGGCTGGACAAGATTTGGCCAGGCCCTGGCGGCGAAGCGCCGGAGGCGTATGCGTGGTAGTGACCGCGTGCAACGACGAAAGGGAATGACGATGGAAAAACGTCCGAATATTCTTTGGTACTGTACAGACCAGCAACGCTTCGACACCATCGGGGCGTTGGGAAATCCGCATATCCACACCCCAAGACTCGACGCATTCGTGCGTCAGTCGGTCGCATTCACCCATGCCTATTGTCAATCCCCCATCTGCACCCCTTCCCGCGCCAGTTTTATGACCGGCATGTATCCTTCTGCCGTGAGTGTTACCGGCAATGGCAATCCGGTTTTCCCCCAATACTATGAAGACCGTCTGATTTCTCGCGCCTTAGCTTTTGATGGGCACGACTGCGGGTTAGTTGGTAAACTCCATCTCGCCAGTGCCTTTGATGCACGAGAACGCCGTGTCAACGATGGGTATCGCTACTTCCAATATAGCCACGACCACAGAAAACCGAACGCATTTGGCCACGAATACGCCGATTGGCTCCGGGCACAAGGCGTCGCTCCCGAAGAACTGATGACGCCACGAGCAACCCTCAAAACGTCCCGGACAAGCGCGGGTCGTGTCCGAGAGCCGACCGCCGATATGGATAACATTCCACCCCATCTTCACCAGACCTACTGGTGCACCGAAAAGTCGATTGAGTTTATCGAGAAAAATCGGCGTGAAAATCAACCGTGGCTGCTCAACGTCAATCCCTTTGACCCGCATCCACCGTTTGACGCACCGTGGGAGTATTATCGACGGTATGACCCCGAAACACTGCCCCGTGTTCACTTTCAGGAAAGTGACATCGCCTATCAGTCGAAGCTGACAGAGGCGGGTATCGATTTCCAATCTCAATCAAAACCGCCTTCAGACTGGGATGACAAACGGATGCAAGCATCTTATTATGCCATGATTGAACAGATTGACCATGAATTCGGACGCTTACTTGACTACCTCGACGCCAAAGGGCTACGTGAAAACACAATTGTCATCTTTACTTCTGACCACGGTGAGGCCCTTGGCGACCATGGTCTGGTGTACAAAGGGTGTCGTTTTTACGAAGGGTTGGTGCGAGTGCCGCTGATCATTTCATGGCCGACTCACTTCTTGGCTGACGTCCAAAGCGATGCACTTGTTGAACTCCTTGATCTTGTGCCAACACTGTATGAGGTGATCGGCGCAGACATTCCTTGAAGGGTGGTTGGTAAAGCTCTCGGTCACGGGGGCAGAAATTCAGGGCGACACCGCCATTGCACCGCTGAGTGATCTCCGGCTCCAGTTTGTCAATGCGGACGACACGACGATTCGCGGCGACCTCTTCGGCAAAGTCCTTTATCACCCGATGACCGCGCCGGACTGTTTTTATCTTCGATTTACGGCGGTTCCGCAGCCAATCTTGGCCTTTCTACAGGAAACGGTCGGTGAATTGATCGATGCTCTCGGTGAGGATTAAGGCGATGAAATACAGATCTGTCCTTCAAAGCGAGATTCTGGTGCTGTTGATGGTTTTGCGCCTTCCAGTTAGCGCCCATGCAGACGAAACCACCCGCATCGAAGGGACGCTGTTAATGCTTGATGATAGGACGCCGCATGTGGCATGTGTTGTCCAAGCAGTTACGCCTGCGCCTGACGATAAAACCGAAGGGGGATGTCTCCGGTAAGGGCGTCAAGAGCGCGATGTATGCGGTGTTGTCTTACGGCATCCTCCACGCCGAAGCCAAATTCGGCGCGTCTCCCGCCCACATGCTGTGGGTTCTCAACGATGAACTGCGGGCACGAATTTCCGAACGCATGAATTGCGCGATGTGTATTGCGACGATTTCTGAAATCCAGATTGTTGTTGAGGAGATGATTGCCGAAGCGGATATGGTGGTCAACTGCGGGTCGTTTCGCGGCAAGTTTCAGGACATCACCCAAGCCGGCGTCCCGGTGACGACGACCGGCGTCAGTGTCTATCGCATCCAGCATGGAAAGATTGTCGAGGAACGTTCTATCCACGATGCACTGGGACTGCTCGAACAACTGGGTGTGGTTTCAATTTAAATGTCAGGGAAGCGACTCATTGACGCGTTGTCGGAATCTCGTAGAGTTTGACTTCTCGGATTGTTGGTCCTTTGAGGGGAATCTTGGTGACCTGAGTTTTGACAACCATCGAGCGTTCGAGGCGTGACATGTCCTGGACCGCATCGACCATGATGCGGAGATAGCGTATGTGCTTCCCGATTCGGAATCGACGCATCTGCCGGGGTTGAATTGACTTTCCGAGTTGTCGGTCTTTAACGGGAATGAACGCCACCGGACTCGACCGGGATTTATCCGTCGCAACATCGATTTGCGGTTCATCGAGGGCAGAATCAGCGTAGATCTCGATGTAGGCAATATACATCGGCTCTTTGAGCACAATCAATGCGCCGGCGCGTTTGGTACCCACGATTTGGCGCGTGTTGACAAGTGTCTGGTCTCGGCGGTAGTCGACGAGGACCCGTTTTAAGACATACCCATCGGCGGCGAGTGTACCTATCGTTTCCAAATTGCCATCAACGATTTGGGGGGCATCGGGACAGACCAGTCGTGCCGGGTGGACGGCAACCGCGGGGGTTTGCTGCAGCGTGGCACAGCCAATGAAAATAGACACCGACACAATGATGAGTATAAGCAAGTGAATATGAGTTTTGGGTTTCATCAGTTATTGTTCAAGCGAAAGGGCCTGGCTGATGTTCGCCTAACAATCGGCGCTGGCGAGGCGTCGCTTGCGAAAGGATGCCGGGGTCAAATTGAAAACTCAAGAACGGGGGAAATCGTTGCGCAATCCACCGATTCGCGTAATGAACCTGCAGCAGATAGCGAACTATATCCGTTCGGTTGGCGCCGCCTCGATGCCACACGTCGCTTCTGAAAACAATCACGTCACCCGCCTGGCAGAGAATCGATTGTTCCTTCACGCCGTTCCATTGCCCGGCATCGGGCTCGGGGCTGGAGCCTGCCCGATGGCTGCCGGGGATAACCCGCGTTGGCCCAAGTGCTTCATACATATCGTCCAGGTAAAAATGGGCGGTCATAATCAACGCCGGGATCCGGACCCGTTCATCGGCCGCCACGTCGTCCGGCAGCCGGATCGGTTTCCAATCCGTGTGCATCGCCTGATTCTCGCGTCTTCCCGTATTCCATTGGGTCATTTGGATGATATGACAATCCTCCCCCAAGACATCTTCAACGATTTCAATCACACCCGGTTTGTCTAGATATTCCAGGTAGAGCGGGTCTCGATTAAATGCATTCTGGATTGTCTTGATTCCGCTGCCGCTGGCATCCATCGAATCCCAAGCAGAGCCCGCGGCAGGCTGGATGCGATAAGAACATGCCCGTAATTGCTGCACTTCTTGAGAATTGATCACGCCCGGCAAATAAACGAAGCCGTCGCGTTCCATGGCCTGGGCCCGCTCCTGCCGAGACGCATAGGCGATGAGTTCGGCGACCGGCATTGACGGTTCCTCGGCGGTTAAGGTGTTTTGTGATGATTGGATTGTGTCCTGTGATGGTTTCATGGGCGCATCCCTTGATTCAGGCCAATAGGTCGTGTCGTGTCCGACAAGCGTCTATGAATATGTTGATGGCATTTTAGCATAGCTTTAGAGTTCTATCAACATAAACGGCAACTCGATGCGTTTTTCTGATTGAAGATGTCTAGACATTTTGCTATAATGGCTCACTTTTTCAATTCGGAGCACGATTGATTCATGCCAAAACCCAAAACGCCACACACGAATTACGGTTCGAGCATCGGGGGAATTTAACAGAACCAGGAGTGTCATATCATGCCAAAGCCGGCACGAGTTGTTACGCGGGGTGATGATAGCGGTAGCTGTCACAGTGCAAATGAGGCAATCAAAGATGCCTTTCAACGAGGCGTATTGCGCAACCCATCGATTATGGTTCCCGCCCCCATGTTTTCCGAGGGGGCCGAAATGTACAAGGATTTGGACGGGTTATGTATCGGATTGCATGCGACACTTAATGATGAATGGAACACAAATCGATGGGGGCCGGTACTCGGCGCGCGGAAGGTGCCTTCATTGGTCATGGCAGATGGTACGTTTTTCAAATCCCCTCGTACTTTGTGGGATAATAAACCCAGCAACGACGAAATCCTTGCCGAAATTGAAGCGCAATTGGACGTCGCCCGCTCGAACGGATTGAATATCAAATACCTGGACGCGCACATGGCATTCGACGGGTTTGACGACTTGAAACCGCGTCTACACGCATTCGCAAAAGAAGAGGGCTTGATTTATGGGGCAGGATTTTTGGACAGACTCCCTGACGTACAGGGCACATTCTCAGACCCTGTGGAGTCGCTGATTGCGAAACTGGAGGCGACTGAAGCGGGGAAGACATATCTGCTGGTCACGCATCCCTGCTACGATCGCGGGGATATACGGCAGATGACCTATGGGAACGCACTGCCCGGCGAAATTGCCACCGATCGTGACTGGCAACGGCGTGCGTTGATGGACGACCGAATCGTCGAATACTTCAAAAAGAATGATGTTGTGGCAATCCGTTACACTACCCCAAAGAAAGGAACGTGCGATATTTCTGACTTTGGGTTTTGCCCAATGATGACGGGGGTTTGAGCGACCTTTCCGATGCCATTTTTGCGTGTTTTGCCTTTGGAATTCTTGCCGAAAAATTGCATCTAATACTGGCATCCAATATTGATTACATGTCATTTTTGGTCCAAAAACAGGGATTTGAGGACTCAAAATATGCATTTATCGAACAATTTCATGGCATCCAATACTCAAAATGGAATCCGACAACAAAATTTGAGGTGAAAAACGCGAAAGAAGGCCCATTCTCAATCGAAAACCTGCCTTCAGTATTGTATGCAACTTTTTATCCCGTCAAGGCGACATTTTGACCACCAAATTTCAGGCAAGATGATGCCACAAACGTAGACCATATAAGGCTTAAAGCTTAAGTCCGAAGTATGACATCATCCTTTCTTTGGGGTTTAGGTGGTATGGTTTAGCCCGCAGATACATCAGTTGCCGTCCCGTCTCGCTTGTCGCCTTTTGCATTCCCGCGGGTTTGAAGATGCGCTCCTCGAGAATCTGCTCGTAGGGCTTATCCTCGACAATCTCAATCACTCGGGCAAGGCATGTAAATCCTGCGCTGCTGTAGAGTCGCCTTGAGCCGGGTTCGAACAGAAGTCCCCTCTCCTTGACGCGATCGACGATGTCCCCCGCGCGTATCACTTGCGTCTCGTCAGTCGCGTCAGTGACTCGATGGGGCACGCCAGACCGATGCGTATATAGGTGCCGGATTGTCGGCACACCTCCCTTGGGACCTTTAGGGAAATCGTCGATGTACTGCGCGACCGGAGCGTCGAGGGACAGGCGATTCTCATGCACCAGGATCTCGACAATCGTCTCCGTGAGGGCCTTGGTCAGGGATCCAACACCGAAACGAGTTGACGGCGTATTGGGGACACGAAGCTCCCAGTCGGCATAGCCAAACGCTTCGTGATACAGGATGTCATCGCCGCGAGCGACGAGGATCACGCCGCTGAACACCTCGGACTTAGTCGCTGGCTTGATAAGCGCGTCAATATGGGAGGTGAGATCCGCGAAGATCTTCGGCTCCTCCGCCGCAACAGACGCCCCGGCGAGCAGTACTCCCACGACTAAACAAGCAATCGTTCGTATCACCATTTTCATCAATTTTTCACCTCCGACCTTCAGGCACTGTATATCGGGCGAAGCAGACCGGAACATATCAACCGCATCCTTGAGATCTTGGCATCGTCCTAACTCTTGTACGGAAATTTCCCCACATGAGATTTTTGTCCAGAATTTTACGGCATCAAAATCGTGTGGGTGAATAAATCGCACGCTTGTTTTCCGCTTCCTGCTTCTAACGGATTTTGTGTTTATGGTGGATGTCCCGCCCGTGACGCGGCAATGAGCAGATTGTGCAGCCAGTTGTCGTGATATCTCAATCCATTGAGGTCGAAGAAGGGGGAGACGCGGTCCGGGGCACCCGAGCGGGTCCTTGAGCCATAGGGGTGGAAGTTCCAGAGCAATGCCATCGCTCGCGCAGCCAGATTGGCGCTCTGCACCGTGCCATGAAACAACTGCATGTCTTGCAGGATTCGGTCCTGATAATTGATGAGTCGAGAAACCATGTTGGTGGTCCGGGGGGCTCCCGGATGCTGGTAGGCACCGCTGTAACGCGCCACATTGGCGGCTATCCGTGACATCACGCCTCGCACCGAGTCGATGCAGATGTGCGGTTGCACCCACTCATTGGTGCGCCTCAGTCTTTGGGAGAAACAGGCCCGCTTTTTGGCCTTATAGGTCGCCCAGAGCTTTTGGCGTCGCGTGATCCAGTCCGCCAAAAGTCGTTTCGCCCGGCGGCGCAGTTTCAGAAACGCATGGAGGAAGCACAACCGGATGGTGATCTGGGGGAAGAGCGCTTTGAAAGCGGCGTCAGTCGCTCGCCAGCCGTCGGTGGTCACCGTCACCGGCGCGTAGTCAGCATCAAGAGCTTGTGCCTCCTGCTGAAAGACGCCATACGCCTGTGTGAGCGACTCGGTGTCCGCACCCTCGGAGACTTCAGCGCCAACAAAGCACCCATTTGCTGCTGTGGTCGCGATGTACACGCGCTCTCCCGAAAGACGTGTGTGCTTCTCATCGGCCACCACATGCGCCGGTAGTTGACTCGGGTCCTTGACCGTCGTGCCAACCAGGGAGTTCCGTCCGAGGCTGCTCGTG
>JAPUIP010000114.1 GCA_027296925.1 Candidatus Poribacteria bacterium
GATACACTTTTTGCGCCGGCCGTGTCACCACATGCGCCGTATTCAACGTCAGCAACACTTTATCGTCATTGTCTCCAGCTCGCTCAGTCACGCGGTTTGCCACTCTGTACGCATCTGTCGGAAACGCAGGAAGAGGTCGAATTTCTCGCCTTGGGGACCGGCGCGTTTGCGGCGTTGCTGGACACGCTGCAAATCTCGATGGAGGGTTGGACGCCTCCCGGCGTGACGCCTGTCGGGTACATGAAAGATCTGGGTGTGTTAGAAAATCGTCCACTCCTCGCCCACGGCAACTACCTTACCGAAGGGGACATTCGAATGCTTGCGGAGAGCGGATCTAGTGTCGTCTTCTGCCCACGCAGCCACGCCTACTTTTATCACACCGATCACCCGATCGAGCGTCTGATCACCGCCGGTGTGAACGTCGCAATAGGAACGGATAGCCTTGCGAGCAATTGGTCGCTGAGCATGCTTGATGAGTTGAAATTCTTAGCGCAAACTTACGATTGCCTCTCTCCCGAAACACTCATGGAGCTCGTCACAATCAACGGGGCGAAGGGACTTCGCTTGGATCGCGTCGGCCGGTTGGAAAACGGATGGCACGCGGATCTAATCGCTGTGAAAATTCCAGACGATGGACGTCCTATCATCGAGCAAATCCTTGATGACGCCGCCCAGAATCTGTTCACGGTGGTCGCCGGAAAAATCTGCTATGACCTTTCCGCGTCGTAAATGCCCACGGCATCGCTTACGTCTTTGCCGGGATGGTATCTTCGGATGGACGGGGGCTGTGAATCCAATGCCCACTGGCATCGGCGCCCCGGGCGATAATGGCACCTTTACTCCAACCACGGTAGGCACGGACTTCGGGCGGTACAAAGCGTAGCGTTAAACCGCAACGGCGTCGATCCGAGGAATTCGGTGCAGAACCGTGTAGCAGCAGATCCGAATGCAGGGAGATCTGCCCGGCTTTCAGTTCAATGGAAACCGGCGCGTCACCGTACTGTTCAGGCCCATGGACGGTCTGGTTCAGCACGTTCTCTTCTTCCGCTGTGCTTCTTTCAAAGGCGATCTGTCCGTGCAGGTGCGATCGTGGGATGAACTGCATGGCACCGTTTTCAACATCCGTATCATCAATGGCGAGCCAGAGCGTCACCGTTTTGCTCGGTGTCAGGGGCCAGTAGGAGGCGTCCTGGTGCCAACTGACCCGCTTAGTATCGCCCGGCATCTTGCAGAAATAATGGGTCGCCCAACCAATCAGGTTTTCTCCTAACACATCCTGAACGTAATCGAGTATCCGAGGCTCCCTGACCAGATCATAGATGCCGGGGCAGCGGGCGTGCCAGCCGTTAATGGAGTAACTGTTCCAACCCGCTTTCATCACCTTCGCCATCAGTTGGTCGAAGTACTCACGGTGCGCAACGATTTCGTCTTCCGAAAATACATCCAGCGGAAAGATATAGCCTTTTTCGTTGAAATGCTGAATCTGCTCCTTCGTCAGTTTTGAAGGATTGTCATTCTCAATCGGACTAAATTCCAGTTTGCGTTCCAACGCTGGCATCGCGTCTGCAATCGGCGCCATTGGGGTTTCCTTCTTCTTCTTTAAGTAGATATATTCACGTTTAAGCAAAGATGCCAATTTCTTGCACAGTGATCAAGATCTCTTCTTGCTGAAACTGAGATTTTAAGGTTTCTTTGTATCCCTCAAAAAATTGTGTTGTCGATTCAGAAGGTTCAAAATCAACAGCGGTATAAATAATGATCAGGTCACGGTAAGCTTCACTTTCACCCGCCCATAGGCGACGCAATGGAAATTCACGCATGACGGAAGTTAGTCCGCCAAAGCGTTCGTAAAGGAAATCATCAACTTGATCGAATTTTTCACTCTCGATCCACCTACCATCATTGTACTGGAGAGGCAAGTAGATGTCGTATTTTTTCACGTGGACTAACACCGGTGTCGATTACCTCAAATGGAAGCTGTTTGTCGCTGAGTATCTGTATATGTCGTTCAGAAACAAGATAAATATAATCTTTTGACACCCGAGTCACTGCTCCCTCTTGAAGCAGCGACTTCCAAACCTGATGCCATGTTTCTCTGGGGATATTTACTTTTACCATCTGATGTTCCTCTTTCCTAAATGTTCGAGTGTGACTGGCAGCCATCAACGTTGATGCACGCACCGGTAACGAGGCTTGCGCGTTCAGAGGCGAGGAACACAACCACGTTGGCGATCTCTTCCGGCTTACCAAACCGCCCGAGCGGCATATCGCTTTTGACGAATGCTGCCATTCCTTCCGGGTCTGCTTTTTGGCGCCGAGCCCAGCCGCCGCCCGGGAATAGGATCGAACCGGGAGCCACGTTGTTGACGCGGATATTATCTTGGGCAAGCTCACGCGCTAACGACTTTGACATGCTAATCCCCGCCGCTTTCGCCGCGTTGTAAGTGATATGCCCACCGCCCTCCCGTCCGTAAATCGACGAAATCATGATGATGACGCCAGATCCTTGTTCCTGCATCGTCGGGATGACGGCACGACTCATCCGGGCGGCAGAGACGAAATTCAGATCGAGAATCTCGTGCCACTCCTGATCGGAGATTTCGGGGGTTGGCGTCCAGCGGCTCCCGCCGACGTTGTTGATCAGCACATCGATTCGCCCATATTTGTCCAACGTCTCCTTTACAAACGCTTCGGCGTCTTCGCCTTGTGTGACATCGGTGGGCCTGGCAAGCACCTCCGCCCCGAGTGATTGAATCTCGTTTGTTGAGGCTTCCAATGTTTCCGGCGTTCTGCCGCAGATGCTCATTCGAGCGCCCTCCGCTGCAAAACCGAGCGCGATCGCCTTCCCGATGCCCCGACTTGCGCCGGTGACGATTACGACTTTGTCTTTGAGTCCTAGATCCATCTGTTTTCCTCGATTTCGGTATTGAATTGCTTCTACGCTGCTGTTTCACTTCAGGATAATCATCTTCCGCGTTGCCACGAAGGCGTTCGTCCGAAGGGTGTAGAAATACACGCCGCTGGTGATGCGCTCACCGGCGTCATTTCGCCCGTCCCAGTATGCCGATTCCGAGCGGCTGCGATAGATGCCCGCGTGCCTCAACCCAACTGCCAACTCCCGTACACGCTGACCAATCACGTTATAAATCGAAATCCGGACGTCACTCGCCTGAGCGAGTTGATAAGGTATCCAAGTCTCTGGGTTAAACGGATTCGGGTAGTTGGGAAGCAACTGCGTGTTCGCCGGAATTTCCCCAGCCTCAATCAGCCACTGACGGAGCAGATCCGTGACAAAAACAACCTCCGGCGTTGTATCGGACAGATGCTCCAACTCGGTCAACGCGGTGCGCAGGCGACGGCTGGCTTCCGGCTCCAGCTTCGACGCACGCCGATCTGCGCGTAGGGTAAATTTGCGATCTGCTGCAATGCGACCTGACGATGGTGCCGCTGGAGTGCTTGTTTCACCAAAGTGTATGCCGACGGTAGAAAGATCAAAGATGTCGACCGTGCCATCGCCATTGACATCTTCAGGCAATCCCGTCCCGGTCTGCCCAAACTTCCCACCCACGCGGACAAGATCAAAGACATCCGTCACGCCATTTTGGTCGACGTCCCATGGCGGGAATTCGATATATGTGAACTCAATTTGCGCAGACTGACCATCGGGGTTTGTCACAACAACCGTCGCGAGCCCGGCGGATGCGGCTGGTACCGTCGCGGCGATCTCCATATCCGAAGTCACAACCACGTCGATCGCCGGATTTCCGCCAAACGTCACGGACGCCCCCGCTTGGAAGTTTCCACCGGCGATCGCCACCGACGCGCCACCGGCGGTCATATCGTTGTCCGGGGTAATGCTCGTTATGGCCGGCGGTAACAGCGTGTAGGTAAACTGGATAGCCGGTGTCGCTTCCTGCCCATCGGGATTGACCACAGTCACGACTACCTGCCCGGCTTCTCCCGCTGGAACGGTGACGGTCAATTCGGAGTCCGACACAAACGTAACATCGCTCGCTTCATTCTCACCAAAACGGACTGTGACGCCTTCCTGGAAATTATCGCCGGTGATCGTGGCGGCCGCTCCTCCGGTGACCAAACCGTTCGTCGGATCGATTCCGATGACAATCGGCGGCGGCGGTGTATACGCGAATCCCGATGCAAGCGTCGCCGAACCCCCGTCGGGATTGGTGATAACAACATCGGCATCCCCAGTAACGCCGGCGGGCGCTTGAGCCATCAACTCTGTCGATGACACGAAAGTCACATCTGTGGCCTCGTTTCCGCCAATGGTGACAGTCGCCCCTTCCTGAAAATTTTCTCCGACAAGTGTCAGCGAAGTTCCTCCGACGGTTGTATCATTGTCAGGCGTGATATTTGTAATAACCGGCAGCAATAGCGTGTAAGTAAACGTGGTCAGCATCACTTCCTGCCCATCGGGATTAATCACCGTGACGACGGCCTCGCCGGCTTCACCCGCTGGGGCAGTTGCGGTCAATTCGGAGTCCGACACAAACGTGACATCCGTCGCGTCATTCTCGCCAAAACGAACGGTGGCCCCATCCTGGAAATTATCGCCAGTAATGGTGACAGCCGTTCCTCCTGTGACGGGGCCACTCGTCGGAGCTATCCCTTCGACGACCGGGGGAAGCGAGGTATAAGTGAATCCACCGGCAAGGGTTACCGTTTGTCCATCGGGGTTGGTGACAACCACATCGACACCGCCAGCAGCGCCGGCCGGCGTCTGCGCCGTCAATTCGGTTGAAGAGACAAAGGTCACCGCTGCGGCTGCGTTTCCACCAATGGCGATCACGGCCCCCTCCTGGAAGTTCTCGCCGGTGATGGTGAAGACCATCCCCCCCGTAACGGAGCCACTCGCTGGATTAAGCCCTACGATGACCGGAGGAAGCGAGGTATAAGTGAATCCATCGCTAAGGGTTACGGACTGCCCGTCGGGATTGGTGACAACGACATCGACATCTCCAGCAACGCCGGCCGGCGTCTGAGCCGTCAACTCGGTTGAAGAGACGAAGGTCACCGCTATCGCGTCATTTCCGCCAATGGTAACCGTGGCACCGTCCTGAAAATTCTCGCCGATAATCTGGAGGGACGTCCCCCCGGTGACGATACCATTCGATGGCTCTACACGGGTGAGGATGGGCGCGGGCGGTTTCTCCTCAAGTTGCACGTTGATTTCGGCGGCTCTCTGTTCGATGTCTTCCGCAGTGAGGATGTGTATCACTTCAGCGACAATCTGTCCCTCTTGGCTGATGGTAACTCGAATCTCATCGCCGGTATCCGCGACGCTACGATTAGAGAAGTCTATGAAGACAGCAGAGTAAACCCCCGGCCCCCCCTCACCGGTGAATCGCGTGTCGGTGAGATTCTTGGACGTATTTGTCACCGTGACCGCCAACCCATCAACCGCATCCCCAGCTACATTGGTTACGAGACCGCGCACTGAGAGCACTGTAGCGGCGTGACTATTCGCCGGTATGGCGAAACACACCGCAAGGCATAAGGCATAGATTGTGTATTTCATCAGTCTCATCACCCACGCATTAATCACCTTTCGCTTCCCTCATTAATTCAGCAATCCGCTCAGCAAACTTGACCGCACTATTATCTTCAGGTTCGTAGCCGATCACCTTCCGGGCGTTCACGATGCTCCAGAAGCTATGTGAATTGCCGCTGATCCCGTAGATAATCTGAAACGGGACGCCATTTTCATCCTCGATGTTTTCGGTCTTGATGCTTTTGATAAAGAGTTGCACCTGATCACGGGCGCTCAGATACGCGCCAAGTCCACGATGGATGGGCTTCAAGTCCTTTGGATCGGCGTTATCAAGAATTGTCTCACGAGGGGCGCCGATGCGAACCTGCACGTTTTGCAGCTTCTTCCCATTATTTGCATTGCCCGTTGCAAACACAAAGCCGAGATGCTCATACGCCTCTTTCGCCCACCCGTAGAAATTGTCGGATAATGGACGCATGTCTGGCGTGACCACATCCCATTTATCCCCCCAGATTAACTCCTCATAATAATCTGCTGCGTGATTGGAACTGCAGACGACCACTCGCCGAACATCTTCCTCAACGCAGATCTGGTAGAGATTATACGCCATGTGGACGTTCGCCAGTTCATTCTCAAAGCTGCCGCCCTTGAATGCACAGTGTACAACGGTATCAACGCCACGAAAATAGGTCCTGTATTTGTCCCGATCCGGATCGGTCAAGTCCACAATCTGAATCTCTTCGACCTCCGCACCTTCCCGATTGGTTGTTTTGACATCGAGCAAAACGAGATCATAACGTTCACGGAAGGCGGGTAACATTCTCCCCGCGATATATCCCGACGCGCCGGTTACAAGCACTTTCCTTTTGTCAGCCATGTATGGGGTACCTCCCTGATATATTTTTTGTCGCACAATAAGCGAATCTGCCGTAGCTATCGACTCATCAAGCCGGGTCAATTTTGTGTTGGCCAACATGAGAGTTGACACCGGTGTAACGTGCGATACGTGGCGAACCAGCCGTGAAAGAGAGTCTATGTAAACCTTCTTCTTGACCATTACAAATTCTGGTCAATTTTGTGTTGAAAGTCATCTCTTAAAATGCATTGCTAGGGCGCACTACTCCCCATTGCCTTCACCCCGCCAGACTTTATGGATGATAGCATAGGCATCAACATCCGTCAAACAAAAAAGCCGAATCAGACAACCCCTCACGGCAATCCTACGTCTCTTCGACAACCCTGGGACGGTTGCCGATCGACGGAGGCAGGAGCATGCGTTTCTGTTGCTCGGTCAGTTCACCATACTGGCTGATGTCATAGTAGTTGATATTCCACGCCGAGTGACCGGGACTGTATTTGTAAAGCAGCGATCGTCGTTCGTGCGCCGCACGCCAGGGCATGGTGCCGTGAACCAGTGCTTCGGTGAAGAACACCACATCTCCCGCTTTGGCTGCCGGCTGGACGACATAGTGAGCCGGTCGCTCAAAACTTCTGACCTCAGCGGGGATGCTGTTGAGAAAGTTGGTTTTGTGGCTTCCCGGAATGCAGGCGAAGCCGCCATCACCAGCGTTTGTGTCCGCCAAAAAGTAGGTGACAACACTCAGTCCATTTCGCATCATCCCATCTCGATATTTGTACCAATGATCGCCGACGACATCAGGACCACCGTGAAGGCGCCCTCTCTGGTCCCCTTCGCTCATGAAGATGGCGTAATCGTGATCAAGGCGAACGGTTGGCCCGATGAGCGCAATGAGGTACGGGAGAATGGTCGGATGGTCAATCAGTTTCTTGAACGGCGCGCCCCAAAGGCTCGGTCGTCCTTCGCGGTCTCCGCGGTCAATGATTTCATTCATTTCGGCGATTTCGTCAGATGTCAGCACATTCTTGATAACGAGGTAACCTTCGAGGTCGAAGGTAAATTTTTCTTCCGGGGTCATTGGAAATCTCCCTTCTCATGTGTCAAATCGATAATTGTCTACAGCCGTCCGAGTCGTCGATCTTCCGCCTCTAGCCACTCGTTGTAGGGCCGGGGCATCACTTCAGGGGCAGCCAAATCGTGCTCACGCCGCCAGCGTAACAGTGGATGCTCGCGGTTCTCCTGCGGCAAGTCCACCCGTTTACCATATGCCGCCGACTCGAAAATGCCCATCATGATCTCCACGATGTGGTGCCCCTCGGCGCCACTGCATTCGTGGTCACGGTCTTCATCCAGCGCCCGAACGTATGCGTCAGCGAACCAGTAATCATCGAGTGCAGCCGGACTCGAACGGTCATAGTGCTCCGGGTAGATCGGCTCCAGCGGCTCCCATTGGTCAGACTTACCGTTGGGGATGTAGCGCGGTTGCGACAGCCGCCACGCCCCGCCTTTAATGAGCAAGCATGCCGAGCCCAATAGCCGCCCTTCGGTCCCGCCGATCTCCATCACAGGATTCGTTCCGGTGGGGGACCGGTGCTGCAGGAGATTCGCGGTGACGCCGTTATCGAAATGCAGCGTTGCTGTGATGTGCTCTCCAGCAATCGTTCCCATGCCGAGCGGCGACGGAACAACATCGTCGGGCGTGATGGGATGATTATCGGTCAAAGCAACTGCGGAAACACTGCGGCAGTGGCCGGCAAACTTGAGCATATTGTTCAGTTGATGCGTGCCAATGTTCATCAATCCCAAACCACCGTAGTAGGCTTTCCCGCGACTGTTGATGTAGCCGAGTTCGCCAATGGCCCCTTCGCTGAACGCCTTGTACATCGCCTGCATGAACGCCCCAACGCGCCCCTGGTGATGTACAGCCACCCGAACTCCCTTCTCCCTTGCCTTTGCCATGACCGCATCGGCTTGTTCAAGGTCAACACACATTGGCTTTTCAACCTCAATATGAACCCCATGTTCCAACACCCGCATGCAGAGTTCGTAATGAAACTCAGTCCCCGTCGGGATTGCCACAATGTCGGGTTGGGTCTGGAGAATCATCTCGTCCAGGTCGGTAAACCGGGCGGCGATACTGAGCTCGTCTCCGAGTGTGTCCAATCGTTCCTGAATCAGATCGCACAGGGCCACGACTTTGACGCGCGGATGGGCGTGATAGGCGCGAGCCGCAGCCGTGCCCCGTCCGCGACAGCCTAAGATCGCAACACGATAGGTTTTCATAGGACCTCCTCAAACGTGAAAGTTAATGAATCATGCGCATTACTTTGACTTTGGTAAATAGGCTGTGGCAACCTTGAAAAGGTTCTCCATCAGACCTGTCATCAACCATTCATCCCACGTGGGATGCGTGACAACAGGGGCTTGACGCGCGCTCTAACCTGTTCAAGGTATCGACCTGGGGAGGTTAATTTACCAAAGTCAAGTTACATCTATGTCTTAAACGCTTGGTGTGAATTCAGATGCACCGATTTCGTAGGGGCGGTGCTTGCTCCGCCCTGATAGGTTGCGAACGACGGGCAAGTGGGCGCGGCAAGCAGTGACCGAAGGAAAATGAAATGCCCGTTAGGGTACTTGTCCTG
>JAPUIP010000115.1 GCA_027296925.1 Candidatus Poribacteria bacterium
TAAGAAGCATGCATTTGCGCACGCTCCCTGACGGGCAGAAAGTCTATAGTCTCATCGTACTCGATGGGTGGTCGAGGGTGCTTGTCTGCGAAGAAGTCTGTCTGACCAAGGGGGCGCGGGATATAGCAAAGCTCAACTTACCTCCTGGTTCCGTTTTCCTCAGTGACTCTCGTATCGAGCCATAGCAAATTCGCCAATATGATAATTATGGCAATTCAAACAGTTGGATTTGGCTTTTTTAGCGGTGTGACACTCGGCGCAAGTTTCTTTCGCTATCAGCTCAAAATTACTGACGAACACAGTCGGATCGGTCTTTTCAAAAACCGTTTTAAATTCGCGATTATTGAAGTCTGTCTTCGTGGAATGACAGGTCTGACAGCCCTTCACCAAATGAGGCGCATGCACAAAGTAAGTGAACTTATGTACATTTGGCGCAGGACGTGCAGCAAACCAATTGATTCGACGGCTTTGATTGCCTTCAGCAGCAACGACCTCCGTGACGAGAGCATCGATGCTATGACATTTGGTGCATAGCCCAGGCGCTTGGGAATCCGACAAGTTCGTGAAGATTTCAGCCGCGTAATCCGTACCGTAGAATCGTCCAGTGAGGTTCAGCCAGCCTTGCAGAAAGGCGTCCGCATGTCCGGTTGGACGGTAACGCAATGAAAGGCTGTCTAAATCTTGACGATACCACCCTCCAGCCGAAACCAATTCCTTTGTATCATCATCTTCAGCTTCAAACAGGTCATCCTCATCGTCGGAGACCACTCCCTTACGGCCTCCCGCGCGATTGACGACTTCATCCATCAATTTGGGCATCCACTTTTGTTGTGCCGCTCGGACGGAATCCACCGACAATTGCCCCGTTAGGGCAACCCATTCCCGGCGGTCGAGTGGGGGACCAACCCCCTTTTCGAGCCTTTCTCTGAGTGCTTCATGGCCACGGGTTGCCAGATCGTGCAAAAGGCGTTTGACGCCCCACGCGATACGCTCGACTGCCATTAACTCCTCATCATCAGCATCTGATAAGTCGAACAGACCGAGTTCGTCGAACAGACCGAGGTCTGAGCATATCTCCAGATCTTCAGCAAAATTTGGGTATTCCGGGTCGCCCGACATCAGAAGTACCATAAAGGGCGTTAATGCACCCTCATATTCCTCATCGGAGTCGGCATCTGCCGGCCATTGGCCAATTGGAAGTTCGCGCGCATTGAGTTCCTCGATGTGAAGGACTGGCAGCGTTAAGAACTCCACGTCCTTTTGACCCGCCTCAATCTGTTCCGCATGACAGCTTGCACAGGTTTCCTCAAAGCTGCTCGACAGTATCTGTTGTCCATCAGCAGCCGGCGTATGACAATCGAGACATGCGAATTCCCGATCTTTTTGCCCAAAATAACCGGTGTGGGAATTATGGTTAAATATAATTCTTGTGCGCCTCTGATAAGGATAGTTGGAAAACTCAGGGTGTCCGTTTACAAAACTCGCGAACTTATTGGTGTGACAGGTTTGGCATCGCCGGTCATCCATCTCTGCCAGATCGGCGTCTTGCCCCTTATGCTCGTGGTGGCAAGTCGCACAGATCAGTTCACCGTTTTCATTTTGGGGAACGCCCGGTCCAAGTGCCACGAGGGACAGAAGTAACGGCGTTTTGCGCTTCGTTTGCTTCTGTTTGATCCGTTCGGTAATCTGAGTCATTTCCTCCAAAGGTCGTCCATGTACCTTCATGGCATGCTCTCCTAACGTGCTGTGACACTTGAGGCACTGTTGACTATCAATTCCTGCGCCTGACATCATCACAGCGTCATATAGCCACCTTGTTGGTTCCTTTCCTTCCTCGGCTGCAATGTGGCAAGAAGCGCAATCGAGGACCGCGTGCTGAGCGGTTAAAAGCCCCGGCAAGATGAAAGCGTGACGCCAATCCTCCAGGTTGGTGCCACCGAGGAGAAGGAGAATCATGCCAAATGTAAACGCAAAGACGACTCGTGTGACGATTCCCCGCTTGACTCGGATACTGCGAACCGGCTGGCACCTGGGGATGGGGTTGCAACAGGTGCCGTCCGGTAAGGGGCCCGCCTCGCAGTTTCCGCCGCTGCTGCTCGGACGGGCACAATACCACCGATCCCCTCTTTGAATGGGCGTACATTCATAAGTGGCGCGACAGCGGCCCTTGGGGTCGGGGCTAATCCGGCAGGGCTGTCCCTTTGCAGCCCAACCGCAGACCCATTTCTGCCCGGGACGCTCATACGGACTTTTGTCAAAATCGAATTCTTGTAATTGCTGTTTCATGGCGAATTGGCAAATCAAACGACTCCGCGAATCAACGAATCGACGACTCTGCGAATCGATTCATGGGGAAGTGAGAGGACTCCCCATTTCCCCATTTCCCCATTTCCTTCATGACGTTTTAGTGCAGACGCATTAGATTCTCCCAATAAAAGCATAAACCATAACCCCGTGAAGGAGCGAGAAGAGCAGTAGGCTATAAGTCAACGGGATGTGGATAAACAGCCAATACTTGAGCACGGCTTGGTGCACGTAATGATAATCGAGGTCGTCTTTGGTCGTGATAAGTGCCGCGATTTGAGCTGCAATTTCCTGCTCTTCGGGGGTCATATAGCGATTAAAAGCCTCAAGTTCGTTCAGCAAGGCATAGCGGGGGCGATTGGATTGCACGAGGTGCCACCAAAAGTGCCTCGGACCGGCGAAGAAAGGGAGGAGTCGTTTGGCGTATAACTCGGCGATTGGCAGGGACCTGGTCTCCTTAAGCGCACGAGAGACCAGTTGCTCAAGCGCTTCACGGAGGCGCCTTTGGAAGACAGGAATCCGTTCAAAAATAATCTCTTCCCCCCGTGTCGTTAGCCGTCGAGGTATGCTACGCGAGATGAGGAGCCCCACGATACCGCTGCCGAAAACTCCCAGGTAAAGGAAAGCGAGTGTGGCTTCTAACGTCCCGTTGGGCACACGAAATTTGACATGAAAGAGAAACAGAACAAAGGTAAAAAAACCGGCATAGATATGAAATTGCAACCAGGTTGACGAGTTCGCCCAGGGCATGAACGGCAATTTCTTACGCGCATTGTACAAGGCGAGGGCCAGCATGATGAGGAACAGGGTCCAGCCTGAGATAAAACTGGTATGGCGCAACGAAAGGGAGTAAATCGTGTATACGAGCCCGCCCAAGATTGCGGCGAGGACAATAATCGCGATATTGCGGCGGCACCGCGAAGCTAAGGTAATCATCGGTTAATCCAATCTGCTAGCGACTTCAGACCATCCTGCATATCAACCCGTCTTAAAGCGTCGTGGGGACATGCCCGTTGACATGCAGGTCCTCCCAGCTGATCGATGCATAGATCGCACTTGGTGGCTTTCATGATAGGGGCATTGGTGTTTTGGTCGAGGATGAAGTTGCCATCCTTACCCCGAATCTCAACCATGTGGATGTTATGATAGGGACAACTATTGGCGCATGTGGAGCACCCGATGCAGGTCGCATCGTTGATGACCACCTGCCCGTGAACCTCGCGATGGATGGCGCCCGTGGGGCAGCCGATCATGCAGACGGGGTCTGCACAGTGCATACATGCGTTTGCCACCATATAATTTCCGACCTTCGGGCCATGCCGAATGAAGCGGGAATTCCCGTCGTGGGCCACAGCGCACGCCCGTACACAGTCATCACAGCGGGTACAGCGGTCCAGGTTAATCATCATTGTAGCGGTGCCGTTGATAAAGCGGTTCTCCACAAGCAATTCGAGCATATCCTCATTAATCTCTAATCGGGTGAGTTCTTGTTGGACGTCTTCCTCGGCGGATTCAGCGACGACAATCGGCGGCGGCAGCAACGCCAAAGGAATCCGTGGATTTTCGCGATCTGGGTCCAGAACAAACTTCTCAATAATCGGGGTCGGCACAATCAAAACATTAGCGTAACCAACGGCGCGAAGGGTGTATTGCAAAGGAACAGGTTGATTTCCCCTTTCGTTCCAGACCGGCAAAGTTTCCCCTTCGCTCCTCTGACGCCAGTTATGGATGATCTCGTCAAAACCGTAGTACTGTCCCTTCCCCAAATAGCTAATCGTACGATGTCCGTGACCAAACCGTTGACTCAACCGCGCAAACCCGGATCGAATCAGGATCACTCCGTTTGGATAGTGTCCCTCTTCAGCAATGATCGGCTCTTTGGCGAGACGGTTCGCCGCACTCTCTTCAGCCATTGTCTTATAGGAGGTATACCAATCAAAATCTCCGTAAGTTTCAAACACGGTCTGATTCGCCACTTCTGTCAGTTCCTCTTCGCTGAGATGCCGGAACATCGGCGTCTCTCGCAGATGCGTTATCAGGGCGTTCTTTCGGTAAAGGGCATCAATATGCTCTTTTAACTTTCGGTCGCGGCGTCGTATGCCCCGGAGTCCCTGCCACCGAATCTCCAAAAGCTCGGCTTCCCCTTCAGCAAAGACGGTCGCGGTGCGTTCCACGCGTCCAAGGGCCGCAATTTCACCAAAAAACGCTCCGGCTTCCATACGAGCGGTGTTGTGTGCATCCAGAACGCCGGGGACATCCTGCAAGAAGATTCGGTCGTCGCGACCCTCGTCATCCCTTGCACGAACCCCGGAATGGGCGACATAGCGTGTGGTATCACGAACTTCAGGCTCTTTATGGTTTCGCCACAGTTGGGCGAACGCCCGGAAAAACCCTTTGCGCTTCGGCTCAAGCCGACCGAGCATCGAGGTGGGCAAGCCATCAAGGACAACACGGACGCTCCCGGACATGATGAAAAAGGCAGAATTCCCATAATCCCCCTCACGCACGATGATATCGCCATTTTGGTAACGTCGAATCCGCGTATCATTGCGCAAAATCCCGCCCAAAGGCGTGGACGCCGGAAAATCATCCAGATTCATTTCGCGGAATGGCGACATCGACAAGATGCGGTCAACATCGGCTTCGGTCATGTCGGGATCGAACGGATTATCCCAACGTTGTGGGCGTGGAATCGCTTTCACTGACAATGCTCCTTTCGATTAGGACGGTGATGGCCCCGACTGTATAAAGTCGGGCATCCGGAAGTCAGAGCGAGTGCGGTTTCCATAAGAACTGGCATAAGCCCCTATTACGTTTCACGCATCACGCATCACGTTTCACGTTTCACGTTTATTGGCCGTAGACCTTACCTTTATATTGGTCTTTCCCCGGTATGAGTACATCCAGATCAGCCAGCCGGCTGCCGTCGTGTTTCGCGACGAATTGTTGTGCAATTGCTTTGACCTTTTCAGCAGCGGCGGTGAGCTCAGCCGCGTTGTTGGGCGCAAGCTTGACTTTTCCCGTCTCATCTAACATTTCGCCAACAATGGGGGCGACGGCCTGAGATTTTCCTTGAATCTCTTTCAGTTTTTCCATCGCGTTCATGGTGCGTTGCTTCATCGCTTCAGTGTATGTGCCCGCTGCTGTGGCTTTCGCAAGCCCACGAAGTCCGTATTCCAAATCGAGCATCCTGCCAACAACATACAGAACTCGCTTGTGGTTGGCTTCATCCAGATCGCCGGGGGCTTCCCGGTTTTCTTTACCATCGCACATGAAGAAATTGTGTCGCACTTCGCCACCCAACCATGCAACCAGTTCAAACGCGCTACCAGCCGGATGCCCTGTTTTATTGACCAACTCCTCTTGAGGGACGGTGTGGCACTGATAGCAGTTTTCTGCGATAAGATAGGGTTGATCGGGTCGAATCATACCGGTCTTTGCCGTCTGCCCCATACGCATTTTTTTGTGTTCAGCGGTTTCTGTCTCCCGGGTGGCTTGACCGCCGCCGTAATCACTGTGGATGTGGATCCAGTCTGCGGCGGCACCGTGACAGGATTCGCAGGAGACTCCAGCGATTGCACGGGGTCTTCTACCTTTTGCCTGCGTTGTAAAATGACAAGTTTGGCAAAGGCTTTCGCGTTTAATACGCCTGATGCGTAACTTGCTGGCGATCTGCTTGGCTTCCGGTCGGCGGTGTAACTCATTATTTTTGAAATGTGTCGTTTCACGCCATGCCACGACTTCGGACTTATGGCAAATACCACAAATATCCGGGCCTATAATCTTCTCCGGATCCCTGGCTGGGTAGATTGTTTTAGATACCGAGCTTATCAAGAGAACCAGGGTAGCTCCCAATAAAACAGGTCTGAATTTGATGTCTTTTTGTTTAAGGTTCATTTTTTTCCTTTCCATCTACCGGGTAAATGGGTCAATGCTTAATAACCTTCACTGAAGGTTATTAAGTGGGTCAATGAGTAAATGGAAACGAGTAAGGAGTAACGAGTAATTACCCATCACACATGACTCATGACTTATTACGTTTTACGCATCTAGCGTCAAATCCCCTTTCGGTACTGAAATACAGGTTAAACACGACCTCGTTTCGGGCATGGTATCTGGATCCCGAACATAAACGACTTCCCGCTTTGATCGCGGTGAGGCAGGTGTTGCAGTTCCCTACACGGCAACCGGAGTCGATGGCCACCCCGTTCACTTCAGCGAACTCGAGGAGCGAGGAAACACTGGCATCCCAGGCGCAGGTCTTTCCGGACTTCCCGAAGGTCACTTTCAGCTCAACCGTCGGCGCAGCCGCAATTTCTGGAGCGGGACGGGCTTTCTTCACAGTCGCTGGACCGAAAGCCTCAAATTTGACATCTTCATCAGGCACACCCCACTCCTCGAGTCCCTCAACAATCGACGCCATCATCGGCGGAGGAGCGCACACGTAGAATTGGTAATTATTCGACGGCAACAGCCGCTTAAAGAGGTCAACGCTAACGCGCTCCGCATAGTGATAGTCTTTGCCTTCAACGTCGGTGTCCTTTGGGGCACTGTAGCACACGTGCAAATGGACATTATCATTTTCCAGAGCGATTCGCTCAAAGTGTTCTTTCATGATGTGCTCACTGCTGTTGCACACTCCGTAAAAGAACCACGTTTCTCGCTTGGAACCGCTTTCGACAATGTTGTTGAGCATGCTCAGTACCGGGGTGAGGCCAATGCCACCACCAATCAAAACCACCGGCTTTTCCTGGGTTGTATCTAAGACAAAATTACCGCTCGGCGCTCTGACATCAAGGATGTCTCCCACATTTAAGTGATCTTGGAAGTAGTTCGATGCAAGCCCCGGTGGTGCATCCGGTTTATCTCGTGGTGGCGGAATCTTTTTAATCGATACCCGGTAGTCGTCCGGGTTTGAGCTATCGGACAACGAATAGCAACGAACTGTTGGCTTGGGTTGTTCCTGTTGGTCACTCTCCGTTTTTATATAAAGTTGAAAGGTCAAAAACTGACCGGGCTTGAATGGGGGTAATGGCCGATTATCGTGGGGGACGAGGTGAAATGAGCAGATGCTCCGGAGTTCATCTTCGTAAACTTTCCGCTGAATCGTGAACTTCCGATACCCCTCCCACGATAGGTCCCCCTGCGCCCGAGCTCGCTCATATTCCAAACGATGCGCCTCAGCGATTGCTTTGGCGTCTTCCATCTGCTGGTTCAAAAGCTTTACCGTACCTCGGTGCTGACGCAGAGAAGCATAAAGTACAAGCACAACATCGATTAATACCGCGCTCGCGATGATTAAGCCGAGAATTTGTAACAGGACGCCCATTGTAATCTCCTTTTGCAGATTGCGGATTGAAGACGAGGAAATTTAGTTTCCTGGATTGAATTTCCTTTCTTTTTTAGAATTTGATGAGCGTCTCGAGGCGTCCACCGTACGCCTCATCGCGTTCTTGGTGCGCTGCAACAAAGGCATCAAGTCGGACAACTATACGCCGTCCAACCGCTTGTTGATAGCGCATGCCAACCCCCACTGCGCCTTCATCAACACCATTGGTATCTTTGCGTCCGCCTACCTCGAACAGAAACTGTTTTCTGCCCAGTGAGAAAAACATCTGGAACCGATGCCGCCGCCAGCCACATCCGACGCTTGATTGCTCAAGGGGGACTTATAACGCCCAAGCCCCACAGCTTCAAACAGAATGCCGGTCCGCCCTAATGGGCCACCGGCTGAGGGACCACGCATCGCCGATGAGAATTGTCCAATCCCCCAAAAACCGTTGATATAGACGAAATTATTATCGCTACGACCCGGTGTCCACGACAGCTCGCTCAACAATAGAGCGCCCCGACCTGCCGCTTCGGTTTCATCTTTAATGGGAATCGAAGCGTTGACTCGGAAAGAGGTGTTGAGACGACCGATGCGTTGAAGTCTCTTGAACTGGAGAAATTTCCTCATCCGCAAAAGCATACAGGAAACATCCTATTCCAATAAGGAATGTAGCAAGCAAGAACTTCATTATTACCTTCTCCTTCCAAGGTTGGAACTATTCGGCCTAGATAACAACGGTTCGATTAAGGGTGGACTGAACGGAGCTTTTAGCTATAGCGGCGATTTCGTGCCGAAATCGAGGTGACTCCTTAGATGTGTCCGCAGGACACATGGCTCGATTGATGGTGGCTAGTGATTTTAC
>JAPUIP010000116.1 GCA_027296925.1 Candidatus Poribacteria bacterium
AAAGCTTGCGCGCTGGCCGTATCACCGCGATCAATGCCACAAGCGCTGTGTGGGACAACTACCAGCAGGCGATGGACAACATTGCGGCCTGGTTGCACCGATTCAGAGTGTATGATGATATCTTGGTTCAGGTCAAGACGGCGGATGACATCATGCAGGCAAAGAAGGACGGTAAGGTGGGCGTTATACTCGGTTGGCAGAACGCCTCTCCCATCGAGAACGACCTCTCTCGCCTTGCGCTTTTTCATGCCCTCGGGGTGCGCGTCATCCAAATCACCTACAACGAACGGAATCTGTTAGGCAATGGGTGCTACGAACGAAGAGACGACGGCCTCAGTCATTTCGGTGTGGATGCGATTCAGGAGATGAACCGCCTGGGAATTCTCATCGATCTGTCCCATGTCGGCGACCGTACCACGCTGGACGCTATCGAATTATCCGAGAAACCGGTGGCGTGTACCCATGCAAACGCCCGTGCCTTTGTCAACCACGTGCGGAACAAAACGGACGAGGCGCTTTTGCGACTCACTGAAAAAGGCGGCGTCATCGGCGCCAATGCGTTTCCCGCTTTTTTTCCAAACACCTTTGACTCGACACTGGCGGATTATGTAGACGCCATCGATGATCTCGTACAGCGAGTGGGAATCGACCATGTGGGGATTGGAACGGACTACACTCAGGATCAACCCAAGGAGTTCTTTGATTGGATTTTTTCCCAGCAGGGGACGAAATATCAGGAGCGGCCAATCGTCTATCCAGATCCGCTGCTTCACCCGCGCGAGATGGAAACCCCTGACAAGCTGCCCAACCTTGCGCAGGAACTGCTCAAAAGAGGATACAACGCAACGGACATGACGAAGATTTTGGGCGGAAACTGGCTCCGACTTTTTCAGGAGGTTTGGGATGTATAGTGGTGTGTCAAGTCCAAATTGATAGACTGTAGCGGCAGATGCTCGCATCTGCCCAAGCGCACACACGGGTGCGCGACTACAGACCTAATAAGTCCGTTCAAAGTTGACAGACCAGTAGCCTCCATTGACGCTTAACTTCATAGAAAGGCATCAGCCATGAGAATCGATCGGATGGATGTATACTATGTCAGGCTGCCGCTGATTTACCCCTGGCGGACCGCCTATGGTGAGGATGACGCGGTGCATTCGGTACTGCTGCGCATCGTATCGGATGAGTCGATCGGTTGGGGCGAAACCACACCCCTAAAGGCGCCCGCGTACTCGCCCGAAACCGCGATGTCGGTCTATCACACGATCACTGAGTTTATCGCCCCGGCGCTGGTGGGGCAGGAGTTTGATACGGCAGACGAACTGCTGGCGGCGTACCGGTGGATCAAAGGGAACCCGTTTGCGAAGGCCGGTCCCGAACTTGCGTGGTGGATGCTCAAGGCGGACATTGAAGGGGTCCCGCTTCACCAACTGCTGGGCGGAAGCTTCCGGAATGTGGACGCCGGCGCCGACTTTGGCATACAGGATTCGATCGACATGTTGTTGGAGAAGATTCAGGGCGCCGTTGATAAGGGCTTCAAACGGGTCAAGCTCAAGGTGCGGCCCGGCTGGGATTTAGAGATGTTGCAGGCTGTCCGCTCCACCTTCCCCCGGCAAACCTTCCACATTGATTGTAATTCGGGATACACCCTCGACGACCTCGACTTCTTCAAAAAGGTGGATAAGCTGGGACTGGCGATGATCGAGCAACCGCTCTACCACAACGATCTGCTGGAGCACGCTGAGTTACAGAAGCAAATCGAAACGCCGGTCTGTCTTGACGAGTCCATCGAATCGGTGCGCGCCTTTGAATGGGCCTTGAAGCTGAAGTCTTGTCGGATTCTCAATCTCAAAACGGGTCGTGTCGGCGGTCTGTCGGTCGCGGTGAAGTTGCACAACATGGCCCGTGACGCTGGCATCCCATGCTGGGTGGGCAGCATGCTGGAGAGCGGAATCGGCGGCGGTATCTTAATCGAATTGGCGACGCTGGGCAATTTCACCTACCCCGGCGATCTGTTTCCCAGCAATTTCTTCTACCATCAGGATCTGACAGAACCGGAACTGGTGCTGAATGACGATTGTACCTTTACACCGTCAACGGTGCCCGGCACGCCGTATCAGCCGATACTGGAGCGTGTCAACGAGGCAGCGCAACTCAGCAAGACAATTTTGCCGGAATGAACGCAATGGTTCATTTCTTAAATACGACTCGGGCTTGTAGGAGCGGAATCCTTTCCGCGAAAAGCTCAGTCCTGACAGCGGTGCTAAAACCTACATTTTTCCCAGTTTGCTTTTAACGCAAAGACGCAGGAAACCATGAAAATTTTTATCTCTTCCACCTTTGTTGATTTGAAGGACTACCGGAATAAAGCGGCTGAGACCGTCATCCAGTACAAGTGCCAGGTGTTGGCGATGGAATATTTCGGCGCGCAACCGGAAGAACCGAAGACGGTTTGTGACCGGGAGATTGAAGAATGCGAGATCTTCATCGGCATTTACGCCCATCGTTACGGCTTTATGCCTCCCGGCGAGAAAAAATCCATCACCCGGCTTGAGTATGAACTGGCGCGAAAATTGGGGAAGGATTGCCTCTGTTTTATCGTCAATGACAATCACCCCTGGCCGCCAAAATTAATAGAGGGAGACAAAGCCAAAGAACTTCAGGAATTTTTAGAGTTGGTTAATAAAGAAGTGGTCACGACCTCATTCACCACTCCGGTGGACTTTGTACACAAACTTGCCACATCCCTGGGAAAATTGCTGCTGAAAAAGGAGCAGGGAGACGCTGAAGAAAAATCCGCAGGCCGACCCGCCCGCCTTATCCCTATTGCCCCGACGCCGTTCCTGGCCCACCCTTATCCTTTACCGGCAGGCTTCACCGGACGGGAGGCGGAAAAGGCCCGGCTTTCTCACTGGCTGCACAACGCCCCGGAGCCGGTGATGGTGCTGGAAGCCATTGGCGGGATGGGAAAAAGCGCCTTGAGCTGGGTGTGGTTGGAGGAAGTGGTGCTGGGTAAAAATACCGAACTGGTCGGCGTCCTCTGGTGGTCTTTTTATGATGATCCTTTTGAAACGTTTCTGGTGAGGCTTTTTCGCTATCTCACTCCTAAAGAGATTCAAGCCGAAATCGGAGCGAACGTCATTGATCTGAGCATACTTCACACAATTTTGTACAACAACCGGTTTCTGCTGATTCTGGACGGCTTTGAACGCACTCTGCGCGGCTACGCGGGCATGTCGGCGATGTACC
>JAPUIP010000117.1 GCA_027296925.1 Candidatus Poribacteria bacterium
ACGGGCTCGTGGAGGGACCGGTTATGCGTCCGGCTCCAGTCGTCCGAATCGCGGGGGCCGTAGCCTTCGATTGTCTTACGTCCTGCATGCAGATCCATCATGTAGTCGATAAACCGATCACACTCGTCGGAATCGAATGCACCTTTGACTATCGTATAACCATCACACTGATACTCTTCTTTTTGAACCGATGTTATTTGTATATCCATTACAACCTCGCGTATCTTGCCAAACGAATGACCGCGATTGCTTAAATCTCTTCGACGATGGCGCCCTCGATACCCCGGTGATCATCCGCATAATGATGCCAGTAGACGACCAGGACTCGTCCATCGTTGAGCTCGACCGACCAGGGATAGCCGCAGTCCGGGCTCAGTGCGTCGTCGCTTATCACGAACTCAGGTGCGGTATCCCGATCGCTCCCTTCAGGGTCCAATACCTTGGCGATACAGCCGCGCTGTCCTTCCCAGCGGGTACCCACCGTCAGAAAGATACGCCCATCCCTCAGCCCAAGCATGTGGCCAGGGCTTCCGTGAATCGTGGTTGGGCGCCATGGCGACCATGTCTCACCATCGTCGTCAGAGTAGACCAGCGCCAGGAAACGGCCAACGAACTGAGGGTCCTCCGCGAATGGGCCGTCGAATCCTTGGTCACGAGCGATACCGGGGCCCAATTTACCAGGGTGACAACGAAAGAGCACCAGAATGCGCCCGCTCGGGGTCCGGTGGATGGTCGGCTCGCTGAAGTGGGCAACCGCATCCTCCGCGATCCGCCCACCGTACTCCCACGTCTCGCCCATATCGCTCGACACACGCAACATGCCGAAGTAGCGAAACTCGCCGGTGTTGAGGTCGGTTGCCTTGCTCGGCAGTAGCAGACGCCCATCCGGGAGGACCAGCAGGCCACTCCTGCTGACCCCTGAGTGTTGGGCGGGGTGTCCCCAGACGGCGTCGGGCAGCGGCGGGAAGCGCTTGGGGGCGCTCCATGTGTGCCCGTCGTCGCGCGACCGGACCCAGAAGGGTTTACCATGCCGCACGGTCCAGGTCGTGCCATGTGCTCCCGCATCCGCTGCAGGCACCAGTTCAGTGCAGGAGGAGTGCAGGAAGATGCTTCCATCTGGAAGGGTATGCGTGCCACGGTCCATGACCCCGCCGCGAGGATCGACAGTGACCAGGTGCGCCTCACCCCAGGTCTGCCCCTCATCCTCAGACCGGCAGGACTGCACGTTGAAAAGTGGATGCTCGTGGTGGGGATAACCCAGGTGCGTAGCCCGCTGGAACGTAACCAACAGGTTCCCGGAAGGCGTACGTACCACGTTGGGGCTTAGGGCATACATGCCGGGTTCGTGATATATAGTCATGCGGTCTACCACTCGCCAGCTCATAGCGTTCTCCTTCACGTCCGTGTTGACGTTGCTGGTTGTCAGGGCCAATAACTTTAGACGGACCTGTTAGCGCCTACCGACAGAGCCGAATGAGTTGAATCTTGCTATAAATCAGGTAAAATGCTTGATTATTGTAGTATAATAAAGCGAATCGAGTCAAGGATCGAATTCAGTTAACAGGTAGATCAACTGAGCGAAGCAGCCTGCCTGACGTGTTTCACATTGAGCTCGAAAAACGGCTGTGCAAGGCAAAGGAAACAGAAGGAGATACGCTTTGGCATCAAAATCATCATTCATGGAACTTCATCAAGATGCGCTCGTGATTGACTCCCACAACGATACGATTGTCACTCACATCCGTCGGGGCAATCTCAGTATTTCCGGACGGACGGTCCCCAATCGCATCCGGCATAACGGCACGATTGCCTACCTGCGCGGTCCATTGGATGCGGAGGCCCGCGAGGTCGAACTTCAGATTAATCTGCCCAAGATGCGCCAGGGTGGGATTGATGCCGCGTTTTTCGCCGTTGATGTGACACGGGCGTGGAAGAATCATCTCGCCTACGCTTTGGATGCCGTCGGCTTTTTTGAGTCGGAGGTCGAGACGCATGCCGATGAAATCATCATTGCAAGAAACGCGGAAGAGATTCGGCAGGCAAAGGCGGCAGGAAAGCTTGCTGCGATTTTGGCCATCGAGAATAGCGAAGGTGTGGAGCGGAGTCTGAACATCCTGAGAGCGCTCCACCGGTTAGGCATCCGATCCATGGGCCTGACCCACAACCTGAACACTTGGGCCGCGGCTGGCAATGAGGAGGAACGGAGTGGTGGTGGATTGACGCGATTTGGCGTGCAGTTGGTCAAAGAGATGAATCGGCTCGGAATGCTCGTTGATGTTTCGCACATCAGCGAACGCGGCTTCTGGGATGTGATGGAAATTGCGGAACGCCCGGTGATTGCCTCTCACAGCAACAGCAAAGCGGTTTGCGACCACCCGCGCAACTTAAGCGACGCGCAAATCAAACGCCTTGCAGAGAACGGTGGCGTCATGGGCGTAACATTCGTCCCATCATTTATCGACGCAAGTACCCCCTCGCTTCCACGCTTGCTAGATCATGTCGATCACATCCTCGACCTGGTGGGCCCCGACCACGTTGGCATCGGATCCGATTTCGATGGGGGCGGCGACCTGCTCATGGATGCAACGGAATTTCCTCAAATTACTGCGGGGCTTCTGGAGCGAGGCTATTCGGAAGAGGTGATCCGGAAAATCCTTGGGGAAAATCACCTGCGCGCGTTTGCAGAAGCGTGTTAGATTGCAGAAACTGTTACGAACGACGAATCATGCTTCAGGAATTGACCTACAAGATTGCCAAATGCTGCTCGCCTCAAGCCGGGGATGACATCATCGGTTACTTCAAGGTGGATGGCACGATTGCCGTTCATCGCTCGGATTGCGCGGCCATCCACCATGTGCAGGTTGAGCGGCTGCTCGATGTGAACTGGCCGGAGATCCAAGCGGCGGAACCGCCGTCCGACCCGGAAGAGACGGATGCGGCTTTCGATCAACTGGATGAGACCGATTATCTGATTCTGAAACATCATCAGGAATTTGGGTTAGATTATTCGATTGTTGTTTCAGAAACGCTCGGCCTGCCGCTGGAGGAAACGTACAAACGCCATCGAAGATTGAGGGAATTGGGGGGCGTGGCGCGGGTTGAACGGCGGATGATTCAGTATCGCAAAAACATCGTCAAGGGAAAATGGATCAAGCATCGCAACCACACCTATTATGAACTGACGCCCAGAGGGGAGGGGTGGATTCGGATGTTTGAAAAAAAGACGTAGACGCACCGCAGCGGATAAACGGAGGAGAAGCGGAGCACGTCGAAATGAGCGCGATATAGTTGATGGAATAAGGAGAAGTGATTGCAAGAATACGGCGAAAGCCCAGGCAAGAAGAACGGTCAAACGGTCCCCGGCGGCTACCGCGAGGTGTGGTTGCTGGCGTATCCTGTCGTTATTACGATGGCGTCGCGTACAGCGATGATGTTAGTAGACACAGCGATGGTCGGACGGCTGGGTTTGACCGAATTGGCAGCCGTCGGATTGGCGGGAATATTGACGTGGACACTCTTTTCCTTTTTTAACGGGTTACTGGTCAGCATCAATACCTTTGTCGCGCAGCGTTATGGCGCGGATGATCGGCGCGGCATTGCCGTTGCAACGTGGCAAGGGCTTTACATTGCGCTCGGTTCGTACCTTGTGGTGCTCCTGATTAGCCGATTCATGGCCCCTTTATTCGCCCTGATGAAGCCGTCCGCAGAAATCCAGCGTTTGGGAGGCATCTACGCGCAAATTCGGTTATACGGTGGAATCAGTCTGTTCATCTCCGTTGGGATAGGCAGTTTCCTGCGCGGGGTTGGCGATACGAAAACCCCGATGCGGATTGAGCTGGTCGTAAACGTGATCAACATTATCCTCGACTATCTGCTGATCTTCGGCAATTTTGGCTTTCCCCGGCTTGAAGTTGCTGGCGCGGCGATCGCAACGTTGATTGCAGGTATCATCGCAGCAGTGGGTTATCTCGCGGTTTTTCTCTCCCGTAAATCGGATCAGGCATTTCAGACCCGCTCTCAGTTTCAAATGGATGTCCGCGAAATCCGTCGGATTCTCCGAATCGGCATACCGTTGGGCGTTCAGTTTTTTCTGGATTTGGGGAGTTTTACAGTGTTTGCTGCGCTGATTGGGCGAATGGGCGACGTCGCGCTCGCGGCGAATAATGCCGCGATTGCCTTAGTCTCCGCATCGTTTATGCCTTTACAGGGTTTCTCTCTGACAGCGACGACACTGGTTGGACAATACATCGGATCCGATCAACTGCATTACGCCCGCAAAAGTGGCTACACCACGATTAAAATGGGCGTGGTCTATACCTTTGTAGTTGCCGTTCTGTTCTTAACGATGCCGGCATTTCTGCTGTCCTTGATTACGCCGGATCCGGAGGTTGTCCAACTGGGGAAGCGTGTTCTGTTTTTTGCCGCGATCTTTCAACTCTCAGACGGATTTGGCATCTGCTCGGCAGGCGCGCTCAAAGGGGCGGGGGACACCTTATTCACCATGTGGGTCAGCATCGGCTATGCATGGTTGCTATTCCTGCCCCTTGCCTACGGCTTAGGCACTGTCTTGGGTTATGGCATCGCTGGCGCGTGGTGTGGTGCGACAATCTATATCGTCCTGGTTGGAACGACTTACTTCCTTCGCTTTCGCAGCGACCGATGGGAGAGGATTCAGATCTGATCGTTGAACCTATTTCCTGATTCAAGTGTGATAAGTAATTATAAATGATGAATTCTGAATGATAAATTGAAGAAACCCCTGTGGCGCAAGGCTTCTGGCGAATCAGAAATGCAAAGCATTTAGGTACTTATAAGTACAAGCTGTGGAAGTTCGAGTGACTGTTATCTCAAAAAATTAGGAGAGCTCATAAATGACCCGATACGAATACACGAAACTCGGCAAGCTTCGACGCAGATCCGCCCTGCTGTTTGCTTTGATTTTGCATGTTACGCTTGCCATCATCTTTCTCTTCATTCCCAACGAGAAAGTTATCAAAGAAAAGGACATCATCGCGGTTGAGTGGGTCAAAGACGCACCTAAGCAGAAAATACTTCGTCCCAAAACCAAGCCGACACTGAAGATGAAAGTTTACAGACCTGATCAACGCCTGGCGCGCGAAGCCAGGAACAAACTCGTTCAGTCGTCACCCAACAAGATTACGGAGGTCGCGCAAATCAGCCTGCGCATTGTCCATGAGAACATCGAGGTCAGCAAAGCCGCGCCTAGCGAGAAAATCCCTGAACTGATGACGGCGGCTGAATTACGAGACGCGGAAGCTTCAAACCTGGAGCGGCTTGTTTCCCGGCCGGGGCGCACGGATGGTCGGGGCGAATTGACAGGGCGTATGCGTACACGTGGGCAGGGCACAGGAAGATTTCTCGTTGACTCATTCGGCGACTCGGAAGATGGATTACTGGGCGGCGGCGGAAGCCAGGGAATCGCGGATAAACTGGATATTATCAAATTTATCGACGAATTTGAAGGTTCCCAACAGGTTGTCTACTGCCTCGATGTGTCCGCTAGCATGCAGGCGGCGGGGCTCAGAAAACTGGAATTAGCGATTCAATCCATCAAAGATTCGCTGCTCATGCTCAACGATGATGACGCTTTCAACCTGATCACCTTTTCTGCACGCGCCAAGGTCTGGAAACGCAAAATGATGCCGGCGACGATGGACAATGTCGAAAAGGCGTTGAAGCACCTGGATCGATTCACCCCGAAACGAATAGCGAATAATCAAGGCACCAACATCCTGGAAGCGATTGAAAAGGCTCTCGAGATCAACTCCTCGATTATCGTATTGGTCACCGATGGTATCCCCGTCGCAAGCCGTAATGCACGGGAC
>JAPUIP010000118.1 GCA_027296925.1 Candidatus Poribacteria bacterium
CAAGTCTTCGGCTCTTGCGGCATCCGGATCGCCCAGATCACCAAGCCGGATGCCCTCAATACCGGTGGCCTCGACCAACTCCCTGAGGCGGGCGGGTGGGTCCGGATCGTTTACATCCACCAGCCCGGTGGCGGTGAAGCGATCGGGCCACTTCTGGACACAGTGGGTCACATACCTATGGTCTTCTAGCCGGGTTCCTCCCATATCGATCAACACCGTCCGATCTATGCCCGCCGCGTCCATTTCCCGCAGAAGCTGCTCGGCGGTGGCTTCTTTATCCGCCGGGGCCAGGCTGCTCACTCCGCGTGGGAACTCGTCACTCAACCTGGCGAATACATGTACGTGTACATCTACCTTATCCATGTCAGCTGTATCTCCTTAGAGTTATGAGCTTTCTGAGGGAGCTCAACCATCGAGATTTTCAAACGCCTCGCCGGCGCTTTGGAACGGATGTGTAAGCCATTTTACTTGATTTTCAAACGCCGGTCAACAGAAATCAAAAGCGTTCTGTTTCTCCGCTATGCATTTTTATCCAGCAGTTGATGCGAATTTTCACGAAGAAAAATGCGTGTAGCCGAAGTCGCAAGACTTCGGGGCCATCTGAAGTCTTGCGACTTCAGCTACAATAACACAATTTCCAATGCGCTCATTTGAAACTGAAATCGGTATTATTCGCGGATCTGAGTTTTTTTCAAAGTTCGCCCTAATACCGATTCTGAATAAAAACCACGCATTAAATGAAAGCTCCATATGTCACCCTGAGTGAAACGAAGGGTCTGTCATTGAACATGACATCAGATTCTTCGCCTGCAGCTCAGAATGACAAATAATGCTGCATTATCAATCAGAAATGGTATAATCTGCGGACAATCAAGCTGTCCCGATTTTTCACGAACGTTGCGGCGTAACCATTTTTGGCTTGACACGCGCGTCGATTTCGTTCAGAATAGGCTGTCACCCCCTGTGGAGTTCTGTCGCATTTCTCCCACATCGCGCAAAGGAGCAAGCTTCATGAACGTAATGAAAAAATATCGCGTCTGCATCGTCGGTCTGACAGGTATCGGTTCTGGACGTCCATTGGTCAATGGAGAAGCCGGGTACGGGTCGGTCGTGCCTCATTCCCATGCCGCCGCGTATTCTACGTTGCCGGAGACAGAGGTCGTCGGTGTCTGCGATTTGCTTCAAGATCGGTTGGATCAGTTCAAGGAAGCCTGGTCGGCGGCTCTGCCGGCGTTGAAGTATTACACGGATTACCAGCAGATGATCACTGAACTGAAACCGGATATCCTCAGCGTTGTGACTTCCGACAATCGCCATGCGGACATTGTCGTTTTTGCAGCAAACTCCGAGGTACGGGGCATTTTCTGCGAAAAGCCGATTGCGACCACCCTTGCGGATGCGGATCGCATGATTGAAGCCGTGGAACAAAATAGCGTGGCGATGACGATCAATCATTCCCGTCGCTGGCGCCCGATCTTTCGACCGGTAATGAGTGAGTTGAAAAGGGGTTCCATCGGTGAACTCCGGCGAATCGTCTGCTCGTTTGGCGGGCCAAGGGCGATGCTCTTTCGGAACGGCACGCACATGGTCGATACTATGTGTATGTTTGCGGATTCGGAGCCGCAGTGGGTCTTTGCGGAATTGGAGGAGGGGTACGAAGACTACTGGCCGTATCAGGGGGACGGCGGTCGCACCCCCGAACTTGAGCCTGCTGTGTCGGGGTATATTCACTTCAAGAATGGCGTTCGTGCGTTTTACAATAATGCCAAACGGATGTTCGGTCGCCGAGACTGGGAACTGTTCGGCACGACGGGCTGCATCACTGTCAGTGACCAGCACGCCTCCATCGAGACGGAAAACGGTGAAAGGAAGATGGACTGCCTCCACAACACCTGCGTGGATTCGCCGGCGGTGATCCGTGAGTTAATAGGCGTGATGGAGAACGGTGGGGAAACGTGCTCTCCACCGCGTCAGGGCCGGCGGGTACTGGAAGTTCTCCTGGGATTTATGGCTTCTCAGAAGAAAGGCAACGTCAGAATTGATTTCCCCTTAAATGAGAACGCCGTTTGACGACGAGGATTCCAACGGTTACATTCCCCTAACCTCACACTGTGGGAAACCGGAGGTGTGCATGAAACTTTGGATGGACGTGATGCGGGATATTGAACATGTAATGGACGATTACGAGCGGCTCTTCGATGCGTGGGCGTCCGGCGGGGTGGACGGACTGGTGATCGGCCCGATGGTTTTTGATGCAGCCAAACTGCTGCCAGGCACGGTCATCGCACCGACTGACCGCTCCCCAAGCCCGACATTTGACCCGAACCCGGAAGTCTACCGCCGCCTGGGAGTCGAACCGCCGGCGTTTCCGGCACATCCCTCGCCGGAAAAGCGTGCCCGGCTAGAGCAGATGTTCACATCAGCGAAGCAGCGGGGATGGTCGGTCTGGATTTTTCAGGCTTCGTCCGGCGCAGGGCCGGGGGGAAGCGGGCACATCTTCGCCGACGCCAAAAGTCGTGCGGCGACCTGTGCCCGGATGATTGATACGCTGGAGCACTATCCGATGGTAGACGGCGCGATTATGGATGGTCCGGAATGGGGCTACGAGATTGCACCGCACCACATGAATCATCGGTCCTTTATCTTCCACGACCTGCCCGAATCTGTCGCTCCGAAATGCGCCGAACTGGGCTACGACTACGCCGCGTTGGTTGCTGCCAAGGACCGGCTGTTTGAGTGCCTACATGCGCTTCGGGCACCTCAGTTAACGCTACATGCATCGGGCGGCTTGCTGGGGGCGTTTCAACTGTTCGGCGGCGACCCCGACCTATCGGCGTGGCTTGCGTTTCGCGTGGAAGCGCTGACCGATTTCTTTCGGGAGGTCCGAGGGTGCCTCGCTGCCGAAATGAGCCGCCCGGTGAAGTTGGGCGTTGGACCGCGTTCGGCGGCGTTTTCCCCCCTGTGCGGCTACGACTTTGCGCAACTCACGGAGTTTATGGAGGTGTTGTTGCCTAAGCACTATTTCTTCCATCGTGGCTTCGACAGAATGGTGGGCACAGTCTATCGCTATGTCGAAACGCTGACCGAATGGAATCCAGGCTTGAGCGATGCGGACGCATTGGCGGTGGTGAAGTCACTGTTCGGGCTAGAATTGCCGGGGGTGCAGTCTCGCAGCGATTGTGAGGAGGCCCTCTCTCCGGCGTTCTTCGAGCAGGTTGTGGTGCAGGAGACCCGACGGGCGTTGGCGGCGGTGGACGACCCCGACCGCGTAGTGCCGTGGCTCGATACAGGACGTGCGCCGCACGATGGCGATCCGATGTCGGCCGGGGATCTGAAGCGGCTGCTGCGGGCAGCGGAGAGCGTCGGCTTGCAACGGTTTCTATATCATCATCACGGCAACCTCACGGCCGGAGAGTGGACGGTGATCAGCGAGATGTGCGGTGAGACATGGCGCCCCTTGGCGAGCGATTACCACCCACCCGATCAGCCAGTATTGTAAGCGGCGGAGGGGATGACAAGATGAGTGAACTACTCCAGCACAGCAACCGCCCGGACCGGTGAGCCTGTTCCACCGCGGATCTTCAATGGAAACCCGATGAACCGGAAACGTCCCTTGCCGACCAGCAAGTGGAGGTTCACCAAATTCTCGTAGTGCGTATAGCCCAACTCCCCACAGATGCGATGCACGTCGGCGTTCGAGATGCCGGGGATACCGGGACCAAGTGATTCAACGCCAAACGCGGTGATCTGCTGTTCGCCAAACCAGCGGGCGACATCGGCAGAAATCCCCGGCCAATCGGTCGTGAACGCCGGCGTGCCAAAGGTCCGACGATAGTGATCGGTGTGTAGAAGCACTGTGTCTTTGGGCTGGATCTCAAGCCTATGTTTGGTAAGCGCGGCTTGAATATCCGCAACTTCAATGAGACCTTTGGGTGGGAAATGGGACAGATCCAGACAGATTCCTTCCGTGTAGAACATCTCTAGCGGCATGGTGGAAATCGACCGCTCGCGCAGATCTTTGGAGAAATGGCTGAATGCGTCAACATGGGTTGAGGAATGATCAGAGCAGATAATCGAGTTTACGACCGGTGAAGCTGTTTCCGATGTATGGGGCGCGTTTTCCCGCTCCTCGTGAGTGATAAACGGGAAAACCTGGATGGGCGGATGGCCCGGAAACACCGGCGCGCGATGGAAAAACTCTTGACTGAGATCGATTAAAGTTGGCACGGTTACACCTCGAATTGGCGTATCTCTGTCGATAGACGATGCCTTCTACCTGCGAAATGAGTTGATAAGCTCTTTAAACTCCGGACGATTCCGAATCTCATCTGTTAATTCGCGGTCCCTTCTGATAAATGTAATATAGTAACTATTCAAGGTCATGGATTTGCGGAAAGACTCGATCACCAGGGACTTGTCACTATCGAGCTTGCCTTGCTTGATGTAAACAAGCCCCAGGTTGTAATGTGCTGTTGCATCGTTTGGGGCAAGACTGATCGCCTTTTTCAGCTCGGTGACAGCTTCATCCAGTTTGCCCTGACTGTAGTAGGCAAATCCAAGATTTTGATGCCCACTGACGTGGTTTGGGTCAATGCGAATAACCTGTTGATACGCGGCAACGGCGTCGTCCAGTTTGCCTTGAATGTGGTAGACAAGGCCCAAATTGTAGTGAACTTTGGGCTCGTCTGGGGTGATGCGGAGTACCTCCTGATATGCGGCAACGGCATCGTCCAGTTTGCCCTGATCGGTATAAGCAATGCCCAGAAAAGTATGTGCTGCTGCATTGTCTGGGTCGATGCTGATAACCTTGCCAAGCGCCGCCATAGCTTCATTTAGCTCACCTTGCCTGTAGGAGTTAATGCCTTGGTTGTAGTACTCTCCCACCTCAACCGCTCTCATTGCTTCAGGAGTTCCGATCGCTTTCAATGCGTTAACCGCGCCGTTACGCAGATTATCATTAGGACTCGTCAACACCTCTATTAGCGCCGGCACCGCTGGCTCACCGATCTGGGACAAAGCCTTTCCCGCATTATAACGAACAACACGGGAATCATCCGCCAATGCCTGTATCAGCGCCGGCACCGCCGCTCTGGCGGGTTCACCAATCTTCCCCAATGCCTTCGCCGCGTTACCGCCAACCCGGAAAGACGCATCCTCCAATGCTCGTATTAGCGCCGGCACCGCTCCCTGTGCCAGTTCGCCGATCCCCCCTAACACCCTGGCAGCCTCGTAACGAACATTTTCATTTTCATGCCTCAACGCCTGTATCAATGCCGGCACCGCCGGTTCACCGATCCGGGATAACGCTTCACCCGCATCATAACGAACCGCGAAAGCGTCATCTGCCAATGCCTGTACCAATGCCGGCACCGCCGCTTGCGCCGGTTCCCCCATTTCTCCCAATGTTCCAGCCGCGCCGAAACGAACAGCAGAAGCGTCATCTTCCAATGCCTGTATCAACGCTTGCGTAACCGATTTCGCCGGCTCTCCCATCGCCCTCAGGGCTTCGACCGCCGCATAGCGAACATTCTCATTTTCATGCTTCAACGCTTCGATCAGCGCCGGTATCGCCGCTTTCGCCGGTTCGCCAATCTGTGCCAATGCTTTAGCGGCTCCGTAACGAACATCCTTATCTTCATGCTTTAACGCTTCGATCAATGCGGGTATCGCCGGTTCCCCAATCTGCGCCAATACCAGCGCCGCATTAAAACGAACATCCGCATCCTCACTCTTCAATACCGGTATCAACGCAGGCACCGCCGTTTCGCCAGTCTCAACCAAGGCCGGCATCGCCGGTTCTCCAATTTCGACTAACGTCTGAACGGCAGGATAACGAACAGACGCATCGCTCAGCGCTTCTGCTAACGCCGGTATCGCCGGTTCCCCAATCTGCGCCAATGCCTCAGACGCCGCGCTACGAATATCTTTACTTTTCAATGCCTCAATCAGTCCGGGTATGGTTGGCTCACCCATTTGAACCAACGCCTCGGCCGCCTTGTTGCGAATGCTTTCGTTGTTCAACGCTTCAATCAACGCCGATATGGTCGCTTTGTCAGGCTCACCGATCTTCCCTAACGTCTCAACAGCATTGCGGCGAACTCTCAAAGATTTATCTTGCAATGTCTCGATCAATGCCGGCACCGCTGCTTGCGCCGGTTCGCCAATCTGTTCCAACGCCTCAACCGCACCATAACGAACGCTCTCGCTCTCGTTCTTCAACGCCTGTGTCAACGCCGGCACCGCCGGTTCACCGATCTGAGCGAGACCGCCAACGGCGGCGTTACGCACAGTTTCATTCTTCAATGCCTGTATCAACCCTGGTACGGCCGGTTCGCCAACCCGGACTAACGCTGCCAGCGCCGGCTCTCCCATCTGAGCCAATGTCTCTGCCGCCGCGTTACGAATATCTACATTATTCAACCCCTCGACCAGTTTAGGTATAGCCGGCTGACCGACCTGAACCAACGCCGTAACGGCCGCATCACGAGCATCTACATCCTTCAATTTCTCTATCAACGCCCGCACCGCCGGCTCACCAATCTTCTGCAACGTCTCGGTAGCCTTGCCACGCACCCTCTCAGAGTCATCTTGCAACCTCTCTATCAACGCCGGCACCGCCGCTTCCGCCGGGCCACCAATCCGTCCCAACGCTTCAATGGCTTCGTAACGGATGTTCTCTTCCTCACTCTTCAACGCCTGTATCAATGCCGGCACCGCCGGTTCGCCGATTCGAACCAACTCATCAACAGCCTCATAACGAACGGATGCCTGTTTATCCCCAAGCTTTTTGACGAGAGACTCCACATCCTGGGCTTCAGATTTAAAGACAATCATCACCAAAATGACGAAGCCCGAAATAATAGCGCAAGACGTTCTACCCTGCATGGTGTATATTCCTTTCAAGTCAAGATTCAGTTGTTCAGGTACGCCACAATTTGCGTCATTGTTTTTCCTATGAGTTTGCAAGCCTCCGGCATAGAGCAAACTCACATGACACCGAGCACCCAAAAGATCGGTGGCTCATTCCGATTGCGCCAGTGCTGTCGCCATCGCCGATATCAGCGTTTCGATGTGCGCCGCGTTCATCGGCACCGAGAGCGCGTTCATTCCGAGCCCGTGACTCAAAAAGAGCCCCGACTCCAACAACGAGTGGAAAATCCTGTGTGACACTTCCTTGTCAGCTCGGGCCAGACTACGATAGTTGACCAGTTCCTCATCCGTAAAGTAGATGCTGAACAGAGAGCCGAGTCCGACCACCTGTGCAGCTACGCCGTGCCGGGCAAAGAGGTCGCTCAGTCCAGTTTGAAGTTGTTCTCCCAAGCGATCCAGGTGTGCGAATACCTCCGGCGTCAGTTGCTGCAGCGTCGCCAGTCCAGCCGCGAGCGTGACGGGATGCCCGCTGAACGTACCGCTCTGAAAGAAGCCAGTACTGCCGCGTGTGGTGTCCAGCAAGTCCATGATGTCCGCTCGCCCACCGAACACGCCGACGGGGAAGCCTCCACCGATGATCTTGCCGAATACCGACAGGTCGGGGGTGATGCCGTAATATTCTTGCAACCCGCCTGTACCAACACGGAAGCCGACAATTTCGTCAAAGATTAACAGCATGCCGTTGTCCTGCGCCGCCGAAACAACGCCGCGCACGAAGTCTTTACGCAGTGGCAGAATGCCCGCTTTCGGATCGAAGATGACACAGGCTAACTCATCCCGGTGGTCCGCGATGCGTTGCGCGGCCGCTGCCTCGTCGTTGTAGGGCAAAACCAGCACTTCGTCAACGGCATGCTGGGACATACCACCGGCCGTCGGAACGGCGTGCGGTGCGCTTTCCGGCCCAGCCACGTCCAGTGGCGGTGAAACGCTAACCTCGACGACATCATGGCTGCCGTGATAGCCGCCCTCGAACTTAGCGATTTTGTTCCGCCCGGTGAAACCACGCGCAAGACGGATGGCGTGCAGCGTCGCCTCGGTGCCAGAGTTACAGAATCGCAGCTTCTCGATGGACGGCACCCGCCCACTGATTTCCTCCGCCAATTCTGCTTCGACTGTCACCGGCGCGCCGAGAGCGATGCCTTTCTCCAATTGCGCGTACAACGCTGCCATGACCGCAGGATGGTTATGCCCTAAAATCTGCGCGGTGTGGTGATTGGCGAAGTCCACATACCGGCGCCCCTCCAGGTCGTAGAGATAGCAGCCTTCGCCTCGCTCCATAAACAAGGGGTAAGGTCGGAAGTAGTAAGCGCCTTTTGCCAACCCACCCGGCATCGTTGCCTGCCCGCGCTCAAAACATGACTGCGAGCGCGGGCTTCCGGCGCGATAACGTTCCTCAAATGAAGAGGGCTGCGCTAAAGTTGTCATCCACCGTCCCTCCCTCGTAACTGGACGCCGGGCCACTGATCGTCGGACGCCGTCACGTCTACGACAATCCCGTCGGGGTCTTCCACCTTAAACGACTCGGATGGGGGAGAACTCGGATCGTAGGCCTTGCCGCCGTCTACCCCATCCCATATAATCTGAAATCCAAGCGCATCACACCGTTGCGCTGCTTCCTGCAAATCGGGAACACGCACACCGATATGGAGATAATCTAACATCCCGCCCACATGGCTTGGACGCGACGGACCGTTGTGTTGGAAGACCCGAAAGTTGTGGTAGCCGTCCGTGAGATCATAACAGCCGTCCATTTGAGAAGCGAGCTTCAAACCCAGCGCATCTCGCCAAAACCGGATGCTCTGCTCCAGATTGGTGGTGCGCACACCGACATGTACAAGGGTACCTGACATAGTTCACTGCTCCTTTCGAAGAAGGTGACAAAACTGTAGAGATGTCCAAAGCGCGATATGCCTTTATTTTAGCATTAGGCAGCGGGTGAGGGCAACATCAAAAGACTCTTCGCGACATTCTTTAACGCTTGACGAGCATGACAAAGCGTGCTATCATTAGCGTCGGATTGAAACCAGATATATCAGGGCGCTGATTCAAGCGGTAGAAACAGAATTGGGCACGGGGAAAATCCAAGATGAACATGCGTAGCCTCTTACGTTCGATATGCCTTTGCAAGCAGTTGATTTTCATAATACGACTTTTTCAGTTATCGGGTCAGATTCCTGACGGGTTAGACATGAAAGCCTGTCGTGTGTAGGTCGGGTATGGCAACGCCTACCCCATACGGATCAGGTTAAGGGCAAAATCGCGAAATCGCTTGATACCGACCACAATCCATCGTTGCCAAACTCGCCACCGACTGAACTCGGCGGCGGGAGGAAGTCATGACGCTCCGATCCTTCGGCGGAGTTTATCCTGAGCTTCGAAGGGCTCAGGACTGAAACGGTCGGTATCTCAGTAT